>JBGPAN010000082.1:0-10922 GCA_041480785.1 Bacteroidota bacterium
AAGAACTTGAACCTCTTCATGAGCTCGCGTATAACCTGCTCTGGGTCTGGGATCACGACCTGATGGAACTCCTCATTCGTCTGGATCCCGACCTCTGGGAGAAAACGAATCACAACCCTGTGCTGATGCTTGGAATGATCAGTCAAGAGCGCTTGAATGCAGCTTCCCGCGATGACGCTCTGCTCGCGCAACTCGAACGCGGGTTCGATCGCTATAAAAAGTACCTCGACACTGGTTCCACATGGTTCCGAAAGACGTACTCTCAGGTTGAGCAAAACCAGATCGCGTATTTCTCAGCAGAGTTCGGTATCACAGAGTGCCTGCAGAACTATTCTGGCGGGCTCGGTGTCCTCTCCGGCGACCATCTGAAATCCGCCAGCGATCTCGGCCTGCCACTGGTCGGCGTTGGATTGTTGTATCAGCAAGGATATTTTCGCCAATACTTGAACATCGACGGATGGCAGCAAGAGCGGAATCCGGAAAACGACTTCTACACGTTGCCCATTCACCTCAAGCTCGATCAGACGGACCGACCTATTATCATCTCCGTCGATCTCGACGGCCGTGCTATCTACGCTCAGATTTGGAAAGTGCAGGTCGGAAGAGTCCCCCTGTACCTTCTCGACACCAACATACCGATGAATGTGCGCCAGGAGGACCAGGATATCACGGATCAGTTGTACGGAGGCGACCGTGAACTGAGGATTAAACAGGAGATCCTCCTCGGTATCGGTGGATACCGTGCGCTGAAAGCGATGGGAATCCATCCCGCAGTGTACCACATGAACGAAGGACACTCGGCATTTCTCTCCCTCGAGCGCTGCAAGGATCTTATGCAGACACAAAAACTCTCCTTCGCCGAGGCGCGGGAAGCGTCGACCTCCGGCATCGCCTTCACAACGCATACACCCGTCCCTGCAGGCAACGATTATTTCTCCCCCGAACTCATGGAGCGGTACTTCGCGCGGTACTACCCCGAACTCGGGTTGAATGCGAAGGACTTCCACGGTCTTGGCAGGCAGGATCCCAACAACGATGGGGAGGCCTTTTGCATGACGGTCCTCGCTCTCAGGATGGCGGGAAGCACCAACGGCGTCGCCAAGCTTCACGGCGCCGTTTCACGCAACATGTGGAAGAATGTCTGGCCGGGGTTGCCCGCGAATGAGGTCCCAATCATTTCGATTACGAACGGTGTCCACGCTCCGTCGTGGATCAGCCGCGACATGGCGGGCCTCTATGACCGTTACCTCGGTCCCCGATGGCGGGAAGATGCGGGCGACCATGGACTCTGGAACCGCGTCGATCAGATTCCTGACGAAGAGTTATGGAGAACACACGAGAGAAGACGCGAGCGCTTGGTTGCGTTTGCCCGAAGTCGGCTGCGCAAACAACTCGAGTCACGAGGAGCGCCGCCGTCTGAATTTGCACAGGCTGATGAAATCCTGAATTCACAGGCTCTCACCATTGGTTTCGCCCGGCGCTTCGCAACCTACAAGCGATCGACGCTGATCCTGAAAGACGTTGAACGCCTTCTCAAAATCCTCGCCTACAAGGACCGGCCTGTGCAAATCATTTTCGCCGGTAAAGCGCATCCTCACGACAATCCCGGCAAGGACCTCATTCGACAGATCATACATTTTGAACGACGGCCCGATGCACGCCGGAGAATGGTGTTCCTCGAAGATTACGACATGGTTGTTGCCCGCTATATGCTGCAGGGTGTCGATGTGTGGCTCAACACGCCGCGCCGGCCACTGGAGGCAAGTGGAACAAGCGGTATGAAAGCAACGCTCAACGGTGCCATCAACCTCAGCGTTCTGGACGGGTGGTGGGACGAAGCTTATAATGTGAACACAGGTTGGGCCATCGGGCGGGGCGAAGAATACACCGACGAAGCGATACAGGATGAGATTGAGTCAAATGCGCTGTACGATCTTCTCGAAAAGGAAATCGTCCCCCTGTACTACACCCGCGGTGCCGATGACCTGCCTCGTCAGTGGATCGCGAAGATGAAAAGTGCCATGCGGGCCATCGGACCTGATTTCAACACCAATCGAATGGTCCGGGAGTATACGGAGCGGATGTATCTACCCGCTCTCGACCGCTACAGTGAATTGAGCAATGATGGATTTGCCCGAGCGAAACAGATCGCATTATGGAAACAGCATCTGCGCGAGCACTGGCACGGGATAAAGATCGTTGAAGTCAAGGCAGAAAACCACAAAACGCTGAAGGTCGGCGAGACGCTCACTGTCGATGCCCGCATCGATCTTGGACATCTGAAACCCGACGATGTTTCTGTTGAGTTGTTCTACGGGAACCTGAACGCCGAGGGTGAGATCGAGCATCCGAAAGTTGTCTTGATGAAACCGAAAGACACCCCTGCGGGATCCGTGTACGACTTCATTGGGACGAACAAGCTCGAAATGAGCGGACGCCTGGGACATACAGTCCGGGTGCTTCCACATCACGAGGCTCTCGAGAATCCGCTCAAGCTTGGTCTGATCCTTTGGGCGAAATAGGCACCCAGTGACCGGTAGGTTGTCTTTAAGAAAACGAAGAGCCCATTTCAGGATGGCTTTCCTGAAATGGGCTTCTTCCTTTCCAGCGTACTACTTCGGCTCTTTGATCTTGTATTGCTTGATTTTCGAAAAGAGCAACCGGCGATGGATCTGCAAAAGATCAGCAGCCTTCGTCCGGTTCCATCCAGTTTTCGAAAGCGCCTGAAAGATGAGTTTCTTTTCAAATCCGGCAGTGAGTTTCTTTAGGGGCGTGCGACGTTCGGAGCTTTTCCGACGCTCAGCCGCTTCCTTCTGTGGGAACGATTCAATCGGCAAGTCATCCATCGTGATCACGCTTCCCTGAGCCATCACAAGCGCCCGTTGAATGACATTTTCAAGTTCGCGTACATTTCCGGGCCAAGTATGTGTCCGGACTCTCTGCGTTGCTTCCTTCGACAGGACCACCCGCCGTCCCGACGCATACCGATTCAGAAAGTGTTCGACCAAAAGAGGAATGTCTTCGAGATGTTCCCGCAGCGGAGGAATGACGATGTGAACAACATTGAGCCGATAATAGAGATCTTCTCTGAACCTGCCCGCCTTCACTTCCCCTTCGATGTCCTTATTCGTCGCTGCAAGAATGCGGACATCTACTGTCAGCGTTTCCTTCCCCCCGACCCGCTCGAACGTCCTGTGCTGCAAGACACGCAAGAGCTTCATCTGGAGAGTTGGCGGCATGTTGTTGATCTCATCAAGGAAAATGGTCCCACCGTTTGCTAGTTCAAATCTCCCCTCCCTGCGTGAGATGGCACCGGTAAAGGCTCCTTTCTCATGACCGAACATCTCACTTTCAAGCAACATCTCCGGCAACCCGCCGCAATTTACCTTGATGAAGGGCTTCTCCGATCGCAGCGAATGGCGCTGAATAGCATCTGCGATGAGTTCTTTTCCTGTGCCGCTTTCCCCCTGGATCAACACGGTCGCATCGGTCCCTGCAACGCGCCCAACCGTTTTGAAGATCTCCTGCATCTTCGCACTCGAACCAATGAGCTCGCTGGAGGCAAGACTAACCGGTGTATCAGAGAGCTTTGTCCGAAGGTTCTGGACTTCGTCGAGGAGATCGCTGTAATTCAAAGCCCTCCGAATCGTGAGAAGGAATTCGTCGAGATCGAACGGTTTCTCGAGATAGTCATACGCCCCCGATTTCATTGCCTGGATAGCTCGTTCGCTGGTTCCGTAGGCAGTAAAAACAATCACAGGCACGTCCGGCTGGGTACGCTTGACTTCCACTAGGACCGCCAGTCCATCGGTTCTTGGCAAATTGATGTCCAGAAGAATCAAATTTGGCTGATGATTCTTCACCATGCTTAATGCGCTCTCGCCATCAACTGCTTCAACAATTGTGAATCCTTCTTCCCCAAGCAATTCGGAGAGGTTCTTCCGCATTGCGGCTTCGTCATCAACAACGAGAATCGTCTTCTGATTTTTCACGGTTGCCTACTTTGCGTTTCCGGCTGGTAAGGTGATCGTGCATGTGGTCCGCTCCGCGCCAACCTCACTGAATGTGATCTTTCCATGGTGAGCATGAATTATTTCATACGAAATCGAGAGTCCCAGGCCAGTCCCTTGTTCCTTCGTGCTGAAGAATGGATCGAATATCTTGGTGCGGATCTCGTCCGCAATACCGTTCCCGGAATCCTCAATCAACACACCAACCTCATTCGTTTCCTTGAAGTGCCGAGTCGTCACTCCCAACTCCCCTCCGTCAGGCATGGCTTCCAAAGCATTGGTCACAATATTGAGGAGCACTTGTTCCATTGCCCGGATATCGAGCGAGAGTGTTGGCAATTGCTTCTCGAATGACGTCCCGAGGGATATGTTGCGTTCGTCAATCTCCTCCTGGACGAGGGCGACGACGTGTCGAAGAAGCTCGTTGACATCAGTGATGGTTCGTTTGTTGACAATGGGCTTTGAGAAAACGAGCAACCGTTTGACGAGATCAGACAAACGGTCGATTTCCTGCAAGACCAGATTCATCGAATCACGCGACACGACCCCATCGCTGTTACCAACCTTGCGGAATTTGCGCTCCCACATCTGAATTCGGGTTTTCACGATGGCAAGAGGTGTTTTCACCTCGTGCGCGACCCGGGCGACGAGTTTTCCTAAAGAGGCAAGCTTGTCTTGCTGGTGCACCTCCGCCTCAAGCTCCGCCCTCTGCTGCTGCTCGAGCGTACGGGCCTCTACCATTTCATTAATCGAATGCTCGATGTACCCAAATACTCCCGATGTGTCGGTAAACCGGAAGGCGCTGTCGTTGTGAAGCGTCTGCAGGCCAAGGCGAAGCTGCTCGACGCGCGTCCTGAATCTCCAGACCGCCACAAGCGCGGCAACAAGACCAAGGAGGAAAATGAATGCCGTCCCCAGCAAGACGTTGACAAGGCTCACCGTCGGCATCAACCGTTCGATATGAATGCGTGCCCACACACCTCCAAGGACCTGATCTCTGACGATGAGCGGTTCGGTGACCAGAGGAAACGTCGCAGGATCAAATGTGTGGAGCTCGACAATGGGAGACTTCTGTGCTATCGACAGGAGCACCTGATTACGAATGATCTGATAAGACCGGGGGGGTGGTCCATATGCAGGCTTCGGCTCCGGCGACGTCGGAAATGAATATCCCATGAATTGATCGAATTGCGCAACGTAGCATCCCCCCTCCATGCCCTTAAACACTTTGAGCACCTGCCCCGCGATCCTCGCAAGCAAGGTGTCAACATTTCTTTCTTCCAAACGTGTGAGCTCTCTCTTCGAGAAAAAGCCCGACTGCACGAGGCTGTCCAGCGTTGGGGCAAGCGCGAAGGTGAGCTGCTGAAGACCACGCTGAGTCATCTGTTTGTGCGTTTCGACGACTTCCGAGCGTGATTGCTCTGTTGACCAGTTCAGGTAGAGGGCTGCTCCCACGAGAATGACGATGAGCGAAGAGATAGTAATGACGAGCCGTGTCCGGAAGGTAACACCGCGCATGGATTCCCTGAAGGATTGTCCTACCAAGATCGGAATAGAATTCTAAGATCGAAGAGTGTGCCAGAACGAAAGGGTTCGTTTTTCGAACACAAACAATGATACCGTTTTTTTGAGAAAGAATGGTGAGCGCAATCAGCCCAACTTTGTGGGCTGTATCTTCCCAACCTTTGAATTCCTGGACCGTAGATGCCTCGAATCGGCCCGGTTTCAGCAGTTCTCGTTGGTACAGGAATTGCAGTTCTATTCAGGTTGTCCTTCCTTGGCGAGGCCCGCAAAGTACCCTCAGCCATCCATCGTCAAGTGTAACAGACAGTTCGGTTCCTCTCTCAGCAGGAAGTTGATGGAGTAATGGGGAACACCGTTTCGACTACAGAATCAACTCGCCGGCTCAAGATTGCGTCGACCGGATCTCGGGTATATCAGGCCATTGTCTGTCTCGCCTGCTGCGGACTTCTCCATCAATCTCTCGCGCAATCTCATTCGTCACCTCCGTTGGCAGGTGAGGCAAGGTCGATCGATGTCGGTGCGGGTCAATCATACTTCGGCAAGCATGACTTCATCGAATATGTCGTGGGGAATCTTCCCATTGTCATTTCTGTGCCACATGGTGGATATCTTAAGCCTTCGACGATTCCCGATCGCGTTCTCGGAACTGCCGGCCATCAAGACACCAACACTCAGGAGCTGGCACGGGAAATCATCGGTCTGTTCCGCAAGCAAACAGGCAAAGTTCCCCACGTCATCATCAATCGCCTGCACAGGGACAAACTTGATGCCAATCGGGAGTTGTTCGATGGCGCGCAGGACGATCCGATCGCTGGTCAAGCGTGGAATGAGTTTCACAACTTTATCGATACGGCAGAGCAGCGTATTCAGCAGGAGTTTGGCAAAGGTCTCTACATCGACCTTCATGGTCATCGTCACGACCGGCAAGTCGTTGAACTCGGTTATCTTCTCGTCAGCAATCAACTGAAACTCAGTGACGCTGAGCTCGACGCTTCGGTGCAGCCGGCGACAACGAGCCTTGGACTTACCGTGAGTGACCGAACCATACCGCTCTCGCAGCTGGTGCGGGGCCCTCTCAGTTTTGGAGCCTTACTCGAACGGCAAGGATTCGCAACGGTACCAAGCCCCGCGCATCCTGGTCCGGATAAAGAACCGTATTTCAGCGGAGGATACAATTTGGAGCAACACAGCGCGTTTTCGGGAAGAAGGGCGTGGGGTATACAGGTTGAACTTCCAACAGGAATTCGCGATAATGATACCCGACGACACATCTTTGCAACCGCTTTTGTGAAGAGTGTGATCGGTTTTCTGTCCAATATCGGGGAGTAAACTCCTCGTGCCGCGGCACAAAAGATCTCGAAAATAGAAGCTACCAAACGGAGAGGTCAGCATCACCGTTCATCTCAATCAATCAGGAGGTCTTATGAGAACTGTTTTACGATTATTTGCCATGGTTGCCATTCTCGCTCTGCTGAGCCCGGCAGCGTGGGCACAAGTGACACTGCCGCATTATGACGGTTTCAATTATCCAAATGGCTCGCCCCTGGGAGGACAAGGGGGGTGGGTTAACAACAACTCAGGAGATTCTGTCCTTATCGCAGCCGGAAATCTCAGTTATCCTGGGTTCGCTGCCTCATCCGGCAACAAGATTAAGTTTGATGGGGCTGGAATGGATCCAACAAAGCGATTTGATTCAACGGCATCAGGGACTGTCTATTGTTCATTCCTATTAAAAGTGACAGGTGTTGGATCACTCACTACGACCGGCGGATATTTTGCAGGGTACTACAATACTACAACAGGCACCACGACAGGAGCTTCGGTATGGACAAGACTTGATGGCACCAGCTTTGACATCGGAATAAGTACACGAATAACCTCACCCGTTTCTTGGTCCTCCATAAAATCTTTGGACGCCACATATCTTATTGTTGGCGCGTACCAATTTGTTGATGGTACGACGAACGATTCCGCAAAACTGTGGATCAATCCCGACGCTTCGACCTTTGGCAGAACAGAACCCCCACCCACGCTAGCCGCTGTGAACAATGCCGCCGATTTGGCTAGTGTTGTACGCTTTATGGTCAGACAGGATGCAGCAACCCTGACACCCTTTATCGAGATGGATGAACTCAGAATCGGCACGAGATGGGCAGACGTGACGCCCGCGAGCGGACCAACGCATGTCGCTGACAAAAACGCGGGGGTGGCTCCGCGCGAATTCCGTTTGGAACAAAACTATCCAAACCCATTCAACCCTACAACGAACATCCGGTTATCTATCGCCTCAGCAGGTGAAGTTTCCCTGAAAGTGTTTGATGTGCTTGGTCGTGAGGTGGCAGAGCTTGTGAATGAATCATTGGCATCCGGCACATACAACGTTCGTTGGGATGCGTCAGAATTCCCGAGTGGTGTTTATTTCTACACAGTCCGTGCCGGCGGGCTGCTCGCAACACGACGCATGATGCTGATGAAGTAATTCCACCGATCATTGTTTTCAGGCAGGCTGTTCGCCCATAGCCGTATCGCCGTCCAGCCTGCCGTTCTATAACTAAGGAGGCAGACCCATGAAAAGTGTCATCACGGTTGCCCTGGTTCTGATGAGCATTTGCTGCGCATTCGCTCAATTGAGCGGCACAAAGACGATTGGCGGAACATCCCCCGACTATCCAACCATCAGGGACGCATTCAACGCGGTCTCGTCACAGGGAGTCGCTGCTCCCGGAGTGACATTTACTATTCGGAGCGGAGTGTACAACGAAGATTCACTCGTCATCCGAACGGCAACCGCGAAATCAACCACTCCTATCACAGTCAAGCCTGCCGCGGGCGCGACGGTGGTCATCAATGTGGCACCACAATCCTATTCCAACCGTGCAGCGATTCTCATCGATAGTACGCAATATGTTACAATTGATGGCAGCAATGCGGGAACGAACAGCCGTAATATGACGATCAATGCTCTCGGTGTGATCGGTGCACGCGGCGTCCGGATTATCAATGGTTCACTCAATGCGACGATTAAGAATTGCATAGTTCGTACAGGATGGACGCCTGCGACAGATAGCACAATTTACCGAGGTATTGAGGTCACAGTGAGTGGCGGTGGGGGCAACTGTCATAACGCTCTTGTCGACAACAATCTGGTGCGGAATGCCGGAGCTGGTATCATGGTCAACGGTGTGAGCAATACGGACAGTTTGCTTGGTCTCATCATCCGGAATAATGTTGTCGATTCTGTATCTAGTCGCGGAATTTATACCTTCCAGGGAATCATGGGGAGCAAGATTTACAATAACGATATCGCAGTGAATGTCGGACAGGTGCAAGCAAACTTCAATTTGTACGGGATTTATCTCGGGGGTGGGTGCGATTTTTGCCGCGTGTACAATAACAAACTTCATGACATGGATATAGCGTATACGGGTACGACTGCTAATTATGGAATTGCCGCCATTCTCGGGACATCCAACCAAAATCACGGCGGCAATGTTATTTATAACAATTTTGTTGCCATGAATATTACAAAAAGCGAAGGTACAGGTAGTATCTATCCCTTGTATAGCGAAGAAACGATCCCTGATACTCTAATCTTTAACACCGTCAAGCTGACCGGCAGTAGTGCAAGCACTCGCCGGACCAACGCATACTATAACGGAGTTACCCGCGGTGCCAGTGTGATAAAGAACAATATTTTGATAAATCTCCGGACAGATGCTAATTCACAAGCTTGTGCAATTGGACGATCCAGCGCAGCAACAATACCTGTGATCACTTCAGACTACAACGATCTCTATGTCGGCACGGACTTGACAGGCCACAAGATTGGTTCGTTCACGAATGTCACATACTTCGCCACACTGGCCGATTGGCAGGCGAACGGTTATGATGCAGCCAGCGTGTCTACAGATGTTCCATTTGTCAGTGCGACAGATCTCCATGTGCCGTCCTCGACAGTCAATCCCATCAGGCGTGCAGGTACTCCGATCCCCGGTTACTCAACAGACATCGATGGCCAGCAACGAAGCGCGTTGACACCAGATATCGGAGCGGATGAATTCAGTGGAACGACCGACGTTGAACGAATCGATAACACAGTGCCAAAAAACTTTACCGTTCATCAGAACTATCCGAATCCCTTCAATCCGACCACGAACATCAGATTCACTCTTGAAGCGACGAAGGCCATCTCGTTGAAGATCATGGATGTTCTCGGCCGTGAAGTCGCCACACTCATTGATCAGACGCTGGAACCGGGAACATACACCGTGAAGTGGGATGCGTCATCATTTCCAAGCGGCGTGTATTTCTATGCAGTTCGTGCCGGGAGTGTATTCGAAACACGACGCATGATACTGACGAAGTAACACCACTGATCACTCTTTTCCGGGCAGGCTGTTCGCCCGCGGCAGTATCAGCGTACAGCCTGCTTTTGAATTCTCACCATTATCGCGGGAAGGTTGTATGAATCATCCACATTGTACCAATCGAACGCGATGGTTGTCGCTGGTACTCCTTGTGTTTTGCGCTGCTTCGGCCTTTGCAGGCACGTATGGGAAGATCGTCGGCAAAGCCGTTGACAAGAGAACCGGTGAGCCACTCCCCCTGGCGAATGTCGTGCTGGAGGGTACAACCATCGGGGGAAGCACAGACATTGAAGGACGCATCACCATTATCAGTGTACCACCCGGGACCTATTCTGTCCGGGCTTCATTGATTGGCTACGCGACACAGGTCGTCACGAAAGTAGTTGTTCGCGCCGATCTGACAACGAATATCCAGTTCGAAATGACTGAATCGGCTGTCACGCTCGGGATGGAAGTCATCGTCGTCGCAGATCGTCCTATGATCAACAAGGATGAGACTTCCAAGACATCGATCATCTCCGCGGAGACGTTCTCCGATCTCCCGGTCACGAGCTTCCAGCAAGTCGTTGCGTTGCAGGCGGGGTTCGTTACCGATGCCAGCGGCGAAATGCATGCCCGTGGAGGCCGTAGTAATGAGGTAGTGTACCTCGTTGATGGTGTGGTAACCCGCGATCCGATGTCGGGCGGGATGGGAACCCAACTCGACAAATATGCGATCCAGGAGTTGCAGGTGCTGACGGGCGGATTCAGCGCAGAATATGGTCAGGCTCTCTCTGGTGTCGTGAACATCGTCACGAAAGAGGGGGGCGCCAAATACTCGGGAAGGATTGAATTCGAGTCGAATCAAATGAATCCCTCACCCTACCACAAAGCTAATGCGCTTGCGAACGATTACATGGGCGTTGACGCAAATGGCGTCCATAAACCGCGGGTCGATGACAAGGGGCTGCTCATTCTCGATATCCCGTCGGCCTATCAAGCCCAGACGCTCGACGGTACGCCGGCATTGTTCCCTGACGTC
>JBGPAN010000083.1:0-10915 GCA_041480785.1 Bacteroidota bacterium
AAAGCACTTTGGAGACTCGAAAGTAAGAAACGAATCAGAAGAATAAGACGTGGATTCTACGTCATCGTTCCATTGGAGTATTCGCGCACGGGAATCATTCCAGCCGAGTGGTTCATTGCAGACCTCATGAAGTTCCTCGATCAGCCCTATTACGTCGGACTTCTCTCCGCGGCAGCTCTTCATGGAGCATCGCACCAGCAACCTCAAGAGTTCCACGTCGTGGTTCCGAAGTCGGAAAGAGATATTCGAATCGAGGGCCTTCGAATCAGATTTTTCAAAAAGACGAGTATGAAGTTCTCTCCGACAGAAGAGGCAAAGACATCGACAGGCTACATGCACATTTCAAACCCCGCCGTAACGGCCGTCGATCTTGTAGCGTACGCCAGCCGGGTCGGTGGATTGGATCGTGTGCTGACAGTACTCCAGGAACTGAGCGAAAAGATCACGCCTCACATGCTACTTGAGGCTGCAAACAGAGAGAGGAGCCTGTCCAACTTTCAACGCCTGGGATGGTTGTTGCAGCACGCGCAAAAAGATGAGCTGGTCGCCTCGTTGGCTGATTGGATCTTGAAAAAGCAGCCAAACCGAACGCCGCTTGATCCCGCTCTGCCGCGAAAAGGCTTTCCCCGCGATTCTCGTTGGAACGTTGTCGTCAACCTGCAAGTTGAGGGCGAGCTTTGATTCCGCGCTCATATATCGTAGAGTGGCGATCAATTGCCCCGTGGATTTCTGACACACAGGTCGAGCAGGATCTCTTAATCTGTCGCGTTCTGATTTCTCTTTTCTCAAACAAGCTCATTGCAGAGAATCTCGCATTCAGAGGCGGAACAGCATTACACAAGCTATTCCTGAATCCACCCTCGAGATATTCAGAAGACATCGATCTAGTTCAAATCAACGCTGGTGCGATCGGTCCTCTCATGGACGCTATCCATGAAACGCTTGACGGATTCCTCGGAACACCGAAGCGGAAGCAAGCTGAGGATAGCGTCACTCTAATCTATGGAGCTGATTCGGAAATACCCCCGGTAATACCGCTGAAGCTTAAAGTGGAGATCAACACTCGCGAGCATTTCAGCGTGCTGGGATACCTCGAAGAACCATTTTCATTGGATTCGAGATGGTTCTCCGGGAACTGCAAGCTGACAACATACAAGTTGGATGAACTGCTCGGAACAAAGCTCCGGGCCCTCTATCAACGCCGTAAAGGGAGAGATCTATTCGACCTGTGGCTTGGGTTGACCCTTGGAAAGGCGAACCCTAACACGATCGTGCAGACATTTCGAAAGTACATGGAAACCGAAGGCCATTCGATTTCAAATAAGGAGTTTAGAGAGAACCTTCTAAAGAAGATGCAGACGAAATCCTTTCTCACAGATACAGACAACCTTCTGAGACCGACAATCAACTATGACTGGCAGAAAGCATTCCAATTGATCGATCAACAACTCCTCAGGCTTCTCTGAGATACAGCCCGATCCGAGATCGACGTACCGATGAGTATGCCTACAAAGCCGCGCTACTACAATGTTGCCTCCAAATCCCCTCCAAATTGAACTTTTTATGTCGCTCTTTCGCGGCAGATCAGATGTTTATGCGCGTCGATGGGAAAAAGACGGCCGTTCCGGTTACAGCCCTGCTTATGAATTCAGTTGGGATGAGTTCATGGCATATAAGCGGCGGGGCGGAACACTCAAAGACTTTGAAAACAAGAAACTTCTGCCCCTTACGGACGACGTAATCAAGAAACATCTTCTCGGCTCGCAGGTCGTCGGCATCTATCCTATTCTCCCCGATAACACGTCACATTTTTTGGCCGCTGATTTCGATGGAGAGCAGTGGCTGACGGAGGCGATTGCGTTTATCGACGCATCCACCCAAATTCAACTGAATGCATACCTTGAACGTTCTCGTTCAGGCAATGGTGGTCATGTTTGGATTTTCTTCTCTGAGCCATATCCTTGTTACAAGAGTCGCCAGATTGGACTTGAGTTAGTTCGTAGGGCATTCGACATCTCAGAATTTGAAAAAGAGATAAGTTTCGACAGACTCTTCCCCAATCAGGATGCACTTTCGAAAGCTGGCTTCGGCAATTTGATTGCGTTGCCCTTTCAAGGCAGGTCAATATCGCAGGGCAACACAGTATTCCTTGATCTGGAAACAGGAACTCCGTTCGCGGATCAATGGGTGTTTCTGAAGGATGTGAAGCGGCACTCTGCCCAAGAGATTGACGCGGTACACCAACGGCTTATTGTTCAGAAAGCGGGTTCTTTGGTTACAACAGTATTGTCTGGAGCTCCTCTTTCCGTTTTCGTTGGCAGTCAAATTGTTCTTGCTCGTTCACAACTCTCGCCAGAGGTAATAACCTTTTTGAAGGAAGAACTGAACTTTCTCAACACCGAATACCTGACGAAGCGCCGAATTGGCAAATCAACGTACAAGGTGCAAAAATACTTCAAGTTGATTGAAGAGTCGGGCGATACTATTTCAATACCTCGAGGCTTCCTGAATAGGTTCGTTGCGTTCCTGAACGAACACGCCATAAGTCATTCGGTTCACTACGACTACCCCTCGCTCGACGATGTACCTTTCAAAAGTTGCATCGAGTTGACGCCGTTTCAAAAGGAGGTTGTTGATTCCGCATTGGAATATGAGCAAGGAGTGATCGTAGCGCCGTCAGGAAGCGGTAAGACAATCATTGGGCTTGAACTTATCGCGAGAAGGAAACTCCCGGCTTTGATTCTTGTTCACCGCAAACAGATATTGGATCAGTGGGTGGAACGCATTCAGGAATTCCTCGGGATACCGAAAGCGCACATCGGACAGTATTCAGGAAGCAAGAAGAAGATTGGTAATCAGATTACTGTCGGCCTGCTTCAAAGCTTGGGTCGCAAGAAGGACTTATCCGAACTCAAGAGCGGGTTTGGAACAATCCTGGTTGATGAATGTCACCACATACCCGCATCAACCTTCCGACAGGTCGTCGCGCAGCTCAATTCACACTATCTTTACGGGCTCACCGCCACACCTAAACGCAAACACAATGATGAGAAGTTGATCTATGTCTATATTGGAGACATTGTTGCACAAATGGAGGCCGCGGATTTCAAGCCAGCACTATCTCCACTGAGTCAGTCCCTCGAAGTTGTCGTGAGGGGGACAGACCTTGCCATTCCATTCAAATTTTCAACCGATCTTTTCCAACTCCTGGCAAAGGTGGTCTGTTTTGACACAGCTCGGAATAGGTTGATAGTGGATGATATTTTGAGAGAGACCGCTGTTGGCAAGAGGGTGCTTGTGCTTAGCGAACGCAAAGAACATCTTGAGATTCTCAATCTTTATCTCAAGGGCAGAAGCGAGACCATTGTCATTTCTGGTGGCGATTCGCCGCGTGCGAGGAAATCAAAAGTCAGGCAAATCGAGGACGGTCATTTTCAGGTAATTCTCTCCACCGGCCAGTTCTTTGGTGAAGGAATAGATATTCGTGGGATCAGTTGCCTGATTCTCGCGTTTCCATTCTCATTTGAAGGCAAGCTTGTTCAATACATCGGCCGCCTGCGAGACATTGGCGACCAGAGGCTCATCATCGACTATCGGGACAGAAATATTCCCTTCCTTGAGAGACAATTCAAACAACGAGAACGGTATTACAAAAAGTTGGCTGCCAAGCTAAACTCAAAGGATCCTGCTGAAGTGAGTTCTTGATCTTGAGATTTGCTCAAGACCAGCTCAAGCCGTCGAAGCTCGAATTGCCACGGCCACCAATTATGAAATAGAAATGCCAATCGAAAGCTATCAGAAATCAATTGGCATTTTTTGTGTAGCCCTAACGGGATCCTCGAGCACCATGTAAGTGCGTACATCGTGATCTCCCTGGAGCTTGACTGAACATAAAATGGTAGAAACTGGTGCGATATCTTCGTTTCTCTTTCATCGTGTGCACCCTCGAAGGAATTTTCCTTGTGCAAAGCAATGACTTTGCACATGAAACGTCAACGCATCCCCCCACCTAAGAAGATCACTTCTCTCCCCGCTGCGGCGCAGCATTCTTCACTTGGCAGTCACTCGACAACGCAGAATGATCTGTGCTTTTTCAGGCTTGTTCCTTCACCTCACCATCGATTGCTGAGGCGTAGCTGAGAGCGCACAAGCGAGGAATCATGGTCTTCCTTCTGCTAGACAAGAGCCAGGAAACAGACAAATAGTCTTCCGCCGACCACCTTGCCAACGTCGTCATGAGTTGATCAATTTTTCTCTTGACAATTCCTCTGAATTTCGCTATTCTCGGTATGATATCATACATCATATAAGGAGATCCTCCGGTCTTTACTCCAATCTTCACTCCAATCCGAGATAGAATGCTCCTCAGCAAATCAGTGGAAGCGAAAATTGAAGAGGTGATACTCTCCAAGCAGCTTTCACCGGGATCGAAACTCCCCTCGGAGCAGGAGATGTGCAATCAGTTCGGGGTCAGTCGCACCGCTATCCGTGAGGCGCTCAGGATGTTGAGCGGTCGGGGTCTCGTGAAGATCTTGAAGGGAAAAGGGGTCTTCGTAAACAACCCTTCTGCCGAGACTGTTACCGACCCGCTCCACGTCTACCTGCATCTCCTCTACGAGAATACACACGTCTTCGATGTGATCCATGCTCGTCAGATGATTGAGCCGGCAATTGCGGCAGCAGCGGCACTCAATCATACTGATGAGGACGCTCTCAAACTGAAGCGCGACATCGACGATTTGATAAACTGCAGCGACGAACACGCCGAGCTATCACGTCTGGACATGATGTTCCATCTGGACATTGCGCGAGCGTCCGAGAATCCAATCGTCCCTCTGATCATCGATCCGATCCATCGGCTTATGCCGAAGATCAAATCACAAGTCTATGGAGCTGTGAAGGATGCAAAAGCATCTGCCGTCGAGTGGCACACAAACATCTTGAATGCCATTCTCCAACGCGATCCCCGGGCAGCACGGGAGGCGATGGAACAACATCTGAGGATTGCTGAGGAACATATTCGCACAACGTACGGGACAAAGTAGTTCGATTGTTTCGCCCGACCGTGCGGGTTTTCTGCCTCCACGCACCGTCGACTCACTCTCCGACACCGTGAAAATACCGTTGGTCCTGCACCGAGCCATATTGACATTTCTTCTTGCCGCCACACTGGCCGCAGAAGCCTCTTCACTTCTTCACAGCGGTGAAAGCGCCCGCGACAAGGTCCCGCGCAATCGGCTGCTTTCGGACGCGGAATTCCTACGCGTCCTCGACCTTGAGCGCAAAGAGTTCGCAGGTGCGCGAATGCGGCTCTCCGAAGGGGACACCGCTCACGCACTGCAAGAATTGGCTGCGTACTTCCGTACTCGCACATCTCCTCGATATTTCTTCTCCACCGTGGAATTCCAAAAGCGGCTCGAACAATTCATGATCAGCTACCCCGAAGCAGCCAGGAAAACAGCTGCGGACGCGCACGCATTCATGCAGACATACGATTCCGATATCGATTGGAAGGTGCCGGGGAAAGACCGGCTCGGTCGAGCCCACACCCCCAACACGGTCCGCTATCTTGCTCGGCAATGGCAAGCCGAAAACATCGCCCTTGCATACTACCTTGAGGGTCGGAAACTCTCCGACCTCGATTATCTCACAAACCAGGTGCGGGATTTTGTCCGCGACTACGAGGCGGGCCAGACTGAATCGGGAGCCAATGATGTCTTCGAACGCTTCTACGGCGGGCACCGCGCGCGGAACTGGTTGGCTATGCATCACCTGCTTCTCGCCTCTCCGGATTATTCATGGAAAGATCAGATCCTCCTCATCAAGGTCTTCCTTCTCCACGGTGCGCGTCTGATCGACGTTTGCGAGAAATTCAATTGGGGAAATCACCAGCTCGTCGGGCTCACGGGGATCTACGAAGTGTCACTTATGTATCCGGAGTTCCCTGTCATGCGCGAATGGAACCGGAAGGCGCTCAAAACAATTCTTGAGCATCTTGAGAAAGAAATGCCCCCGGATGGGTTCCAGTGCGAGCGCGCTTCACATTACTTCAAGCTCGACATCTTCAACTACTTCCGCATCTACAGGCTATCACTGCTCAACGGGGTCGACCTCCCTCCCATCTTCAGAGAACGGTTCAAGGCCATGTTTGATGCACTGGTGGCAGTTGCTATGCCCAATAAGAGGGTTCCCGTGCTCCAGGACGGTCAGGCACGGTACGACCCGTCGTCCAACGACATGGCTGAATTGCCCGAACCGACTGAAGAGGAATACCTCAGCCTCGGCGCGGCCCTCTTTGAAGATCCGACGTACAAGTACTTCGGTCAGGAGAAATTTCCCTCTTCGCTCTCCTGGTTCCTCTCGACCGATCAAATCCAAGCATACGAGGCCTTGTCGCCAAAGCAGCCCTCGGTGATGTCGGTGGGCCTTCCGCAGACCCACTATTATGTGATGCGGACGGGATGGGAGAAGGACGATCTCTATCTGATCATCGATGGAGGTCTTGCCCAGGACAAGCCCGATCATACACATGGAGGGATTCTCGGACTTATCGCATACGGCTTTGGAGCGCAGATCCTCCCCAGCTATCCGGTGCGGTACAGCCATCCTGACTATCCGATACTGAAGAACTCGCTCGTGAAGAACGTGGCGCTCGTGGACACCCTGTTACAGGGACGCGGCTGGATTCAGAACAATGCCCGAACGGGTTTTGGCCGATGGCAGAAGCTGCCGTTGCCGTCTGAACAGGAGTGGTTAACCGGCAGCAGCGCCGACTTCTTCTCAGCGAAGCACAATGGGTTTGAAGACGCAGGTGTGCGCTATAGCCGATCCGTGCTTTTTCTAAAACCCTCTTGTTGGCTCGTCATAGACGATTTCAGCTCCACGAGCTCTCACACGTACAAGCAGATATGGCAGGGAGACTATCAAATCGACGAGAAGGCGCACAGTGCTGAGCAAAAACTCGATGCGGCACGGCTCAAGATCGTTCAATTGGAAGGAGACGATTTCAAGATAGAAAACCGGTCAGTAGCCTCGACGTCGGGCGTTGTGTTCGAGAAAAAGCACGACGGGAATTTCCGGTTCTTGACCCTGCTGCTCCCTGCCCCGGCTTCACGCGAGGTGAATCCTCTCATCGAGCATTCGGCAAGAGGTGCCACGACCACCACATCGATCGGCATTGGCGAGTCTCACTGGACGTTCACCGAATCTGACGGTTCGTTGATCGGCGATGGCCGCATCGCAACTGACGCCCGGTCATTTCTCCGATCAACGCGCAATCATCTTCGCACGTATTGGATGCGCGATGCGCAGTCCTTTTCTGATAGTGTTCTTGAGATCCGTTTTCCGCGGCGAAGTTCGTTTGAGATCACGCAAACCTCCGACAAGACCGCCACGATGACTGTCCTGAGAAGCGACTGCGACTCGGTGAGCATTAAAGCCAACAATGGGCCATGGCAATCCCATCGAGTACTGATTGGTAAAACTTTGCCTATTTCAAATCGTCACCAGGTGGGACCACAGTGAGAAGGGCTATACTTCTCGCGCACGAGCTTCATTCCGATCAAGGCTCTGTTGAAGAATAACAAACTTGTTCGTTACAGGAATCATCCCAAAGTAAAGGGACGACACATGACAAAGAACTTGTTTTTTCTGTGCCTTCTATGGTCGGTTTCTGTCTTTGCACAGAACGCCGGAAAAATATCCGGACGCGTTGTCGACGCAAAAACTCAGGAACCAATTCCTTCCGCTAATCTGGTTGTGGTGGGGACTACAATGGGAGCAGCAAGCGACCTGGACGGGTATTTCTTCATTCTCAACATCGCCCCTGGAACGTACGAACTACGAGCGTCCATAGTGGGATATCGGGAGATTATCAAAAAAAACGTCATCGTGCACATGTCACGCACAACAACAGTGGACTTTGCGTTGGAAGAAACTGCCATCGAACAAAAGGCTGTGGAAATTTTTGCAGTACGACCCGATGTGGAAAAGGAAAAGACATCGACAAGTGATATCGTTCGAACAGATGAGATGATTGCCGTGCCCGGTATGCGCAGTATTTCCGATGTTCTCGCTCTTTCAGCAGATGTTGTTGATGGTCACTTTCGTGGCGGTCGGGATGGCGAGGAATTGTATAATCTCAGCGGTATGGGAATCATGAATCCTTTGAATAGTTCGCTTGCCTTCGCTCCCATAATGAGCGCAGTAGAAGAGGTGGAAGTCATCACAAGTGGTTTCAGCGCTCAATATGGCAATGCGCAGTCTGGCGTTATCAACATTTCGATGAAGGAGGGCCGATCGAATCGCTGGCAGGCGCGAGCCGATGTACGCGCGAGACTTCCCGGCTACAAACATTTCGGGGCAAACGTGTTTGATGAGAGTGCCAATCCATATTTGTCCATGCTCAACACAGATGAAAAATGGCGAGGAAATGATCCAACAACGAACGGTCTGAACCCGTACTGGAGCACTATCTCGTACGGCATCAATCGCTACTTAGATACCATTCAGGTCTCCCAAATTGCCTATGCCTTATGGAAACAGGCGAATCGAGATCTGAACAGAAACTATAGCAATCTCTGGGATTACTCGGTCGAAGCAAACGCCGGCGGCCCGCTTTCCAAGAGCGCTCGCCTTTTTCTTGCCACACGGATTGAAAACAGGTGGCCCATTATCCCAACTCCGGGTCCCAATATCAACCGGCAGGTGATGGGAAATATTGTGCAGGACCTTGGGCCATTCACATTCCGATTGAGCGGTGCGTACTCCGGCCGCCGCGGGTACGACCTCAACGGGGTGAACAGTAGCGGCTATTCAGGTTTCTGGGATTGGTTGCTTGATCGCGTCATCGGGGTTCAGCAATTGAAAGAAGACAACATGCAAGTTGGCCTGCGTTCAGTCTACGTATGGAGCAACAGCACATTGCTTGATGTCAAAGTCAACATGCTGCAAACAAAATACGTCGATGGTGCGCGTATCGTCAGTCCAAGCCGGTATACGAGCGATGATAAGAGGGATGCACTCTGGTCGGATTACACCGTGCCAAACCTGGCTCCCGTTGTCGGTGAGATGCAAAATGATTTCCGTGACGAGCGAACCCGCACCATTTCCGTCGATGCATCGATCACGAGCCAGACATCGAATGCACACATGCTGCTTGCCGGCGCGCAGGTCAATTTTTACAAAATAGATGTGAACGATAACACCAGTCTCAGTTCACTGGCATCCTCAAAAAATGAGATATTTCTTGCGAAGCCCTTCGAACTAGGGCTGTACATACAAGATAAAATAGAATTCCAGGGATTGATCGCGAACGTGGGGTTCAGATTCGATCTCTACAATCAAAACGTGAACTATTACGTCGATCAGTTCTCCCCGGTTCGATACATCGATTCAATGGGGGTTCATTATGATCCAAATCTCGCAGCAAAACAGCGGACCCCGACCATCGGACGGTTTCAGCCGCGCATTGGCATTTCATTTCCGGTATCTGAGTTCACAGTATTCCATTTGAATTATGGCTCGTTTTTCCAGCGGCCGTCTTTTGAGCGTACGGTCTATCTCCAATTACCACGCAGCGGCAATTTCAACGGCGTGACGCTTGGAAATCCACGACTGAAGCCGGAAGAGACAAAAAGCTATGATGTTGGTGTCACACAGGCCTTGGGAGTGGGGTTCACGTTGGACGTGAGCGGTTACTATAAGGATGTAAACAACCTCCTTGAACAAGCGATCTATTATGATGAAGGCGGTCAACAGTATATGACGTTTGTGAATCGAGACTACGCGGATATTCGCGGTTTCCATGTCACTCTCTCAAAACGGAAAGGCATGTTGACGGGTTCTTTGAAATACAACTACAGTGTTGCCACCGGCAAGAGCAGCACCGGTTTCAATGCGACGCCTGTCTACCGCGAAAATCCGGGAGAAGGCCAGCTTGCGGTGGAACTGCCCAACCCCAGGGACATTTTGCTCGATTTCGATCGAACGCACAACCTGACACTCAATCTCATATTGGCAACGGAAGATTCGTGGGGACCGCACCTTGGCGACATCTATCCACTGGAACATGTATCCGTGGCGGTTACATCATTCATGCGCAGCGGACGCCCGTACACGTACGATACGCAGGGGCTGGGTCTTCTCAATAATCACCGTTCGCCGAATGAATACAGTACAGATCTGAAAATCAGCAGGAAGATTTCGGATTTCTTTGGCCAGTCGGCAACATTCTACATTGAGGTGCTGAATTTGTTCAATCAGAAGATCTTCTCGTATAACTCGGTATTTCAGACACTGACGACGTCGGGAAAGGCCAGCACCGGAGCGCTCAACAACAATATCCTGAATTACGAGACCAATCCGGATCTGTTAAGGTGGTACACGATAAATGCACCGTTTTTAGTTGATCAGGGTTTCTTGATTTATGCCAATTCACCAAGATCCATGTACATCGGATTGGCGCTGGATTTTTAATGGAACTGGAGAACGTATGAACAAACGCACGATCATACTTCTGTTTCTGCCCGTGCTGCTGAGTGGTATCATCAGTGCACAGCAGGTTCAAAACCGGGATTACAGGATCCATAAGCGTGGCACGCTCTGGGAGACAGTGTACAACACAGGCGAGATTGGTCGTGCCTACGATAAAGGAACAGGGGGCAGTGAACCCGGCAAGCCATCATTCGAATGGCCGGGTAATTCTGCCACAGTCGTCGATGGAAAACCATACAACGGACAGTATAATTCCTTCGGCGGCGGGATGGGTCTTGCTGCAAACGCTAGCGATACCTCACGGATATATACCCTCTGTGGCGCATCGCACGTACCGCCTCGGGGAACGATCACTTTCCCGCTCTCGATCGAGCGGTACGAGAACTATCCGCCGAATCCAGATGGTTCTATCAATACTTCA
>JBGPAN010000084.1:0-10903 GCA_041480785.1 Bacteroidota bacterium
CGTGTGGAAAATGGCTTCCTGCCGCTGTATGCTTTCCAGAACTTGAAGGGCTCACTCTTCGCCGGATCCCACCATCCCAGTTCCTTCGCAACCGCGAACACATTGTCTGAAGCGAGGCAGTTGTTAGTATCCTTCACATTCAGCTGGCTGATGCGTGGAATGTTGGCTGAGACGCCAATGTGATCGTCGGGAATTCTCACCGCGGCCCAGACCGCCCCTTTTTCCGACGGACCGGCACCAAAGATCTCAAATTGCCAGACTTCTTTCTTGTCCGCAACCGTCAGGCACTCGCCATAATCGCCGTAGCCATATTTCGTGGCAAGACTCCCCATGAGCCTGATCGCTTCGCGTGCTGTTGTGCAGCGCTCCAGAGCAATCGACTGCAACTCTTCGATCAGAAATATCCCCTCGTCATTGCGCAACTCATCACGTCCGTTGATGGTGGTCTCTCCGAACGCCAGCTGCTTCTCATTGAGACTAGGATAAGCAACATTGACGTAAGAATAGGTCTCTTCTGCGTCCGGAACCTCGCCCTTGAGAATCTTTCCGCGCATATCGGTCACAAATTCCGTGTGCAGATTTCCCCAGTAGATTTTCTTGACCGCGCCTTTGCCGTTCTTCTTGTGCGGCACGACATTGGCCCATGAGCGATAATTGCCGTCACAAGTATGGCCGACAATCACCGAACCATCAACGGTGGCGAGCCGGCCTGCCATGATGCTCGTACAGCCTTCGTCAGTCTCGATTTGCTTTTTCTGCTGACTAAAGACTTGCGAGCAGACAACAAGAAGCAGTACTGAGAACAGGAGTGCAAAGTGCTTTCGGAAGTTGACACGGATGAATTGTTCCATTTGTTCAGTCCTTTCGGTGAAAACGTGAAATAAGGTGGAACATTCTTTTATTCGTACCAAATTCGACCGGGACGGGCCAGGGCCGGGTTGCGCAGGTATTGGCCCATTCCTCGGGCGACGACATCAGCATATCTCGGGATACTGTCACATACCAACGGCTTTTCAGGATGCATTTCGGTCCAGCTTGCCATTGTTTGGAGAACCGACGACGTATGACGCCCGACGCGCTTGTCAATTGGCCATCCGTTCGCGTCAATCTTTTCGAAGAGCAGCCCGTGCTGGCCGGCTTTTACGACGAAATCGTCTTTGCCCGTGAGCAATTGTTCGCGGGTCGTTTTGCCCCGGGTGGCATCGAGAAACGGTTCCGGCGCCTCAAACAGGAGTGAGGCTGCGTCAGAATAATCACCGATTTCGCGGTGCGAGAGCCCGTGCAAGTTCTTGGGGGAAAACTCCATCCCCATCTTGAAGCCCTCCATGTCCGTGAGCGTCATGGAAACCATCGCGGCCAGGTCCTGCGCCTTTTCGTGCGTGACGATGGTGCTGATCACCGGATATTGAAGCTCTGCCTCGTGAAGATCTATGACAAGATCAACCTTTTCCTTCCTGACCATTTCCATAAACGCGTAGGTGGTCCTCTCCGTGAGCGTGCCGTTCGCCCTTCCAGGCCAACAACGATTCAGGTTGCGGACATCGACATACGCCAGATATTGACCGCTGGGATAGTGGATATAGACTTCAGGGTCGGGCCATTGATCAAGCGGATTCGACCAACGATCACCAAGACGGAATTCTTGCTCCCCCCACGATGTCGGGATGGCGAAATCGGGCGGGTAGGCCCCGCCAACTCTGGTCACCGTGGTTGCGCTCCGGTTTGCGCTCAGAACAACAATCAGTCTTCCCTTCTGCAGAACAGCGTTCTCGGCGAAGATCCATGCGGCAAGTCGTCCCGCGGGCTCTTCAGGATGTGTCCCACCCAGAATGCAGAACGTAGCTCCAGATTCCTTTCCTTCGAGGATGTAGACGTTGCAGTCATTCGCGGTCCCCTCGACACCGGAGAAGTACTTACTCAACCTGACAACCTGCGTCACACCATCGCTGACGACGACAGGTTCCTTCAGACGCCTGCTCTGATAGAAACTGATGCCGGAGAACACAAGCAGCGTCAATCCTGCGACGCTGAAAACGAGTTTACGAATGACCGGGGTCATGACGTTGTCCTACTTCAACATGAACAGACGGAGAAGGAACGGAAGAACCACAATGATGGTGAGGACTTCCTTCTGCCAGTCCTTTGACTTAAAGAAATTGTAGATCAACACCGCACTCACAAACGCGACCAGACAGTAGTAAATGATGGTGATGATGACTTCCATGGGAATTCCTATGGCTTGAGAAAACTCGAAATCCTAATATCGAAATCCGAAATGAACAGTACTGTTTGAGTTTCGATCTTTGCGTTTAGAACTTGTTTGGAGTTTCGGATTTGTCTGTTTAAGATTTGTTTGAGATTTCGGATTTAAAGTTTCGGATTTCAATTTCAAACCCAGATCTATGCTGCGCTTCCCGCGAGTAACCAGTTAAAGATCAGTGAGAAAACCAAGCTGCTTGCTGTAGATGACCATCAGCATACCGATTACGATCATGATGATTGCTGGGATGATGCATGCTTTCAAGAACTGGGCATACGAATCTTTATACCCCGTGACATCGACAGTCAGTCGTCCAATGATTGCTGTCGGCGGCAGAGCATCTCCCAGCGGCCAAATGATACTCATCCCAGCGAGAGCAACGATGGGATTCAGACCGAGCGTGTTAAAGAGGAGCACCAAGGGCACGCCAATGACGGGGGCGGCACCCCACATCAAGACTGCTTCGGAGAGAGGGAGAACAATAAAGAGCGAAGCGAACACCACCGTCACAGGCAATGTCACAGTGGTCACCGCCAGCAAGCCCCGTACGCCGGTGAGCGTCATGATTTGAACGAGGATCCCCACGCACGTCAATGTCCCCAGCAACGGCAGGAGCTGATCGATCGTCTCACGGGAAATCTTGAGGAAATTGAGTCTGAGCGGCGAAAGAACGTACGAAACCAACGCCGAACAGAGGAACATAAAGGGAAGCCCGGTAACGACTGTCGAATGCGGCCACGTCCTTCCCAGGAAAATAAAGCCGAGGAAAATGACGAACGGAAGAATAATCTTGAACCAGCTCATTCCTTCGGGCGACGCGGGAAGGCTTGCGAGGACTTGTTCTGTCTCTGCAGGAGTGCCTTTCCAACCGAGGATGAACATCGTCGCAATACCTGCCACGAGACAGGGGATCATCAGTGGCCAGAAGAATCCTACATACGGCATGTTGACCCCTGCAGCCGTCATCATGGCCCACAGACTGACAGGCGGAGCAGCTGCACTCAGGCCTGCAATAATGAAAACAATCGCCGCTGTTTTCACTTTGGGAACGCCCATGCTGACGAGTACTGTCCCGACCATGCTCCCGCAAATGAGAACCGTCACGCTTCCGGCCCCAGTCAGTGCACCCGGAATGAGGAGAATAATGGTCAGCAGCACAAGGAGGATTGCCCTCCGATGGTGAAACCGTTTGAACAACCCCCTTACCACGAAGGCAACCCCTCCCGATTCCTTGAGGATGTTCATGAAAAGTGTTGCCGTGATGAAAATAAGGTTGATGTCGAGATATGTCATCGCACCTTCGGCAATGTGACGGGCGGGAAGACCAAACCCGCCAGCGACACACCCGGCAAGGGCGGCGATGAACATCGAGATTTCTGTCGAGAGCTTCAGGACCTTGGCCACAGCATATGCCGCGACCATCACGGCCAGGACGAGAGAAGCGTAGGTGGTGAGGTCCATAGATTACTTCTGATAGAGATTCTTCAAAACGTCTGACAGCTCCATGTTCTTTTCAAACATAATGAGGGGGATTTTCTTTCCTGTCGAAATCGTCGTGAACCGCTTATCCTCGTCACCGTCTTTTCGTACTAACATGACGTCTGATTGCGGACAAACCGCGTCAATCGATTGCTCGTCGGAGTTATCACCAGGAGCCGCCCCCTGAGCACGACGTTCCATGCCTTCAACGTGTGAACCAACCACTTTCATCCCCTGCTTCCGGGCCTCTACGATCAGCTTCTTCACTCTGTCGATTTCATCCTCAATCGAGACCTTTGCCGCCCCCATTCCCTTTAGACTCGCTCCGACGACTATGATCAAAGATTTGAAAGGCTTTCCTTCCTTTTTCTTTGCGGCAAGGTCACTGGCGGATGCTTGCAAATTGTACACGTAGTCGATCCCAAGCTTGCCGAAGAAGACCTTGATCTTCAGCGGTCCGGGGCTCTGGCCACAAGACGTCAGAAGAACGGGCTGTTCCAATTTGACTGCCTGCTTCTGAGCCGAGGCCGGAGACCAGACCAGCCCTGCGGCGACGACGAGCAAAAGAATGAACGACACATATTTCATGACCGACTCCTCCAGGATGATGTTCGAAAGAACTTTTTTCTGTACAAGACAAGAATCATGATGATCAGAAAAAAATAGAGGCTCGTGACTGCAACCAGAGGAGCATTGAGAGTCGACCGAGTTTGCGAGATGTTTTCTGTGGAGACCTTCGGCAGGGGCGTCGGATCCCAGGGAAGCCCGTATTTCAACAAGAGCCCTTTGATATGCAGAAGGTGTACCACTGGAATATGCCGCTTGGCCATCGCAAAAACAACACCATACATCTCCTCTTTCTCCGGCAGTGCCATTTGTCGGTTCACACCGGGTTCGAGCTTCAACACCAACGGGTCGACTCCGAGATCGGCCTGACTTCCGCCAATATTGACAAAGGCTGCAATTCTTGTTGCTGACATTGATCCGAAGTAGATCTCCATCCTCCTGGCGACATTGCGTGGAAGATCCGGTTCGTTGAGGATTGGGATTCCAGAAGCTTTGATTTTGTCTGTGAGCGTTTTTCTTGTTTCCTCGTCGAAATCATTTCCGACGTCATCAGCTCCTCCCAGTGAAACTCCTGCAACGGAGACATCCACTAGACCTTTTTCCTTCAACGATTCCATGATATCCAGCAGCGTCCAATCTGTCCTGTTTGCACCGAATGAGGAAGAGCCGAGGGAAAGAATCATCACCGGATGCACACCGAGCGCCCTCGATGCCGCGAGCGTCGCAATCGCCACCGCCGGAAACGACCCAGAACATCCTACTGCGATCGTATCTCCTCGCCTCACACCGGCCTCATCGAGGAGCTGTACAACGAGACCTGCGACATTCGGATTGGTTGTCGACCTCTTTGCGTCGGCACTCCCAAGTGTCGTCACCATCTCTGAATACTCAACTCCAATGAGGGCGGTGTGATTCGGGTCTATGCTATCGTCGAATCGCAATCCACGGGAGATATAGCTCTCACGCAATCCCTTGATTGCCATCTCCATCGACCTGGATGCAGCAATCCTTGGCTGAGTGTTTTGGCTGCGAGGAGCCGGGTCCAAAGACAAGATGACGGCAAGCATTCCGAGGCTTACGAGAGCGCAGAGAACCAGCCCCTGTTCTTTTGAGTCAGGGAAAATTCTTTTGAACTGGTCGAGGAGTTTTGTCATGCCTACGTAACCAATCCTAAGAGCTTGCCGACAAGATAGACGGCGACGGTCACAGTGACACATGACGCGGTCGTGGAAACAACCCCTTGTTTTTCGAAGTTGTTGGCGATGAGCCCCGGGATCACCCATCCGATGACTCTGAATTCGATCGAAGCCGGATAGATGATCGGAAACACCTGCATCCAACAAAACGTCCACAGTGCACCAACAAGAACCATGAAAACGAACATGCGTCTCCCAAAAATAATGAGATAGCGGGAAACGAGCTTGTAACAGAGGTGTGTCAGAAGCGCGGCAATGAGGGTCCCGAGAAGCCGAGAGGGTTGATGGATGAAGAGAACGAGATAGCTTGGAACGATAATACCCCCCGGGTAGAAACCCGTCACCCCGATGAATAGCAGTGAAGCAAGCAACGCGACGAAGACGAGTTCATATTCCATATTCTTTTCCTTCCCGCTGCCAGTATTCGACGAGCCGCTGTCCAGCACCACCGATATTGCCCAACCCGAAAATGACGCCGCCTTCTTCCATCCCTTCAACGACCATTTGAGTCATGATGTCCGGAGACTTCGATGCAAGACTCAGTGTCGTGTCAACTTTCCTATTGACAACGTTTGCGTGCCCGCCGAGGACGTAGAGTCGTGCGAATTCATTTGCCATCCCAGAGTTCAGCGCGTCAATCCACTGTACCGTCCTGTCGGGGCGGTCGGCGCGCAGATTCAAGAGTCCTGTGAAGACCCCTGCTTTGCCTGCCAGAATCTCATGGACTTTTTCCAGAACCTTCATTGTCGAATCCGGATCGTTGGCCGCAAAAGCATTCACGGCGAAAAATCTTTTTACACCCAACTGCAGGGTCCATATCTTCAATCGACCGATGTCGTGAATGGCATTCCGTATTCCCCGGACAATGACCGCATTATCAATGTCTAATCGTCTTGCCACCGCAGCGACGAGATCCAGATTTTCAGAAAATTCATTTCTCAGTAAAGCAGAATCCGCATCGGGGGGAGAAAGCACTGGAGGCTGCGGAACCACAGTGAGACGCAATGATCGTGACTGGAAGGTCTTCGGATCGAGATACCTTTGGTATTCTTGTGGGACATAGACCTCTGCGCCCTCGGGGAAATCGAGGTGGAAGACCCCCGCAATATCCACTTCCCTTTCTCCCATCGCTTCTGTGTGATCTCTCCGGATATTTGTGAGGATAACAATATTGGGTTTGAGGATCCGCTGCGACTCAACGAAATGATTCTCCGGTCGGATGCTCATGATCTCGACGACGAGACAGTCAGCCTTGAGCATCACAGCTTTCTTGAGCGCCTTTTTCTGCTCGAGGATAGAGACAATTCCGCGTCGGGCAACACTCTCCACGGTCCCATCGGGCAGAACAAACTGCGCCTGCGAGCCCGTTGATTTCGCCAACACCACCCTGCCACTCTCCCGAAGGATCGAAGCGAGCAATCGAACAACGGTCGACTTCCCCCGGGTACCCGTGACGGCAATAACAAGCGGAAGAGATTTCCTCAGCCGAAGAAGGACGGCTCTCTCATAGATGAGGTAGAGAACGAACACCGACAACGTGAAGAGGAGGATTGTCAAAGCAATCTCCTGAAAAGAGAAAGAGAATTATCGAAAAATGAAGTCTTTGCTGAATTCACTGTTCGGTTGCTACTTCGTCATTCTTGTCTTTTCCTCACCCATGATCTCAGCTCGGAATCGCTCTGATTTCGGCGCGCTCTTGCGGACTTTCATGGTAAGGTCATCGAGAATTGTGTAGGTGACCGGAATAACAACCAATGTTAACAGGGTCGAACTGATGAGTCCGCCAATTACAGTGACGCCCATCGAAACGCGGAAATCCGAGCTCGTGCCGAAGGCGAACGCCACCGGGAGCATGCCGAGGATCATCGCGAACGAGGTCATCAGAATCGGCCGGAGTCGCTTCGAACCTGCGGATAGGATGGCCTCGAACCGAGGCATCCCGCGTTTGCGCCCCTGATTGATGTAGTCAATCAGTAAGATGGAATTCTTCGTGACCAGCCCCATCAGAAGGATCAGTCCGATGAATGCCAGCATATCGAAAATCTTGCCTGTAAGCAACAAGGCGACGAAAGCACCAATCACGGCCAGCGGGAGAGCCAGCATGATGGTGAACGGCTGAACGAATGAACCGAACTGGGAGGCGAGTACCATGTAAATGAAGATAACGGCAAGCGCAAGTGCCACGCCGAGAGACTGGAAATTCTCGGCCATTTGCTGAGCCTGGCCGCTGATCTCAATGGTCACACCTTCCGGAGTTTTCATCTGGGCGATCTTCGCCTGGACATCGTTCTTCACATCACCGAGTGAACGGTACTGCGCAATGTTCCCCGCCACCACGATCTGACGACTGCGATCTTCCCGATTGATTTGCGTCGGTCCGCCGACGAGATTGAGCGTTGCCACCTGCGAGAGATTCACGAACGTGCCACGCGCCGTGGGGACCATCAGACTGCCAAGTCGATCGAGCTGTGCACGGTCTCCTACGCGCAATCGGACCCGTACGTCAATTTCCTTTTCCGCCTGACGCAGCTTCGTTGCCACATCACCGCCGATGAATGTCCTGATGACGGTGGCCAGTTGGGTTGTGTTTACACCAAGCTGTGACGCGTTCTCGCGGTCCATTGTCACCTGCACCTCCGGCTTTGGAGGACGGAGGTTTGTGCTCAAATCGACGAGTCCGGGAATAGCCGAGAGTCTGCTCTTCAGTTCCTCTGCTGTTCTGGTAATGATCGCAAGGTCGCTTCCCCGGACGTTGACCTGCACCGGAAGCTGCATCAGCGTGCTTGCCGCAGCGCCGGAGAACGCCGAAGCTTCCTGGAATGTCATTTTCGCACCCGCAATCGTCTCGAGCAAAGGACGAACCTTGTCCTGATATGCCCGCGGCTTTTCGACATCCGGCTTCAGTCGGATGTGCAGCGTGGCCTGATCCACTGACCCGTCCGTCGTACCAACGACGGTGAAGACATCTGTGATCTCCGGATGTCCCGAGAGGATCTCTTCGAACTTTCTGGTCAGCGTATTCGCCTGCTCAATATTGATCCCCGGCGCGTATTGAAGTGCGATGTTGAATTCCTTCCGCTCGCCCCGCGGTGATCCTCCCGTTCCGATGACTTGTATGAGCGAAAGGCTTCCGACGAAGAGAATCGTCGAAACGATAAGAACGGACTTGCGATGGTTGAGTGACCAACGGAGAGCCGGTTGATAGATACCGTTCAACCGATCGTACATTGACATCGAGCGCTTCATTGTTCGGCGCAGGAGTCCTTCTTGCCCCCCTTCGGTCTTCTTGAAGAAGTACGCCGAAAGCACAGGCGCAAAGGTGAACGCTTCAAAGAGTGAGATCAACACTGCGACCGCCACCGTGACGCCGAATTCTCTCATGAATTTGCCGACGATGCCCGTGGCAAGGGCAACAGGTAGAAACACAGCGACAACCGTCAGCGTTGTGGCTGTGACAGCAAGTGCCACCTCCGAGGTACCGTCCCGGGAAGCGTTGAATGGGTCTTTCCCCAGTTCATCGGTGTGACGGAAGATGTTTTCACGAACGACGATGGCGTCATCGATTAACAAGCCTACACACAAACTGAGGGCAAGCAATGTGATCACATTCAGCGTGAATCCAAGTCCATACATGACCGCAAACGTGCCGATGATGCAGACTGGAAGTCCCGCGACCGTGATGAGGGTATTGCGGAGATTCCCAAATGAGAGCAGCACGACAATACTGGCGAAAATCGCTCCAAAAAGGAGGCTTTGCATGACATCATTCTTGGCATCCCGGATGAATTCAGATTCGTCGGATGACAGTCGAACATCAATCTGAGGGAAGCGCTGTTGAATCTGTGAAACCTTTTTTCGAACCGCACTGGCAATCGTGACGGTGTTGGTGCCCGATTGTTTTCGGACTGAAAAGATGACGCAGTTTTTCCCGTTGAGTCTCGAGACGGTGCGTTGCTCTTTGAATCCGTCCCTGATGAGAGCGATGTCGCGAAGATTCAGCGGGATACCCCCGGGACTTGCGACAACAACATTTCCGATCTCATCGGCAGTTCGGAATTCCCCTTCCGTGCGAAGAAGAATTTCATGATCCCCCTCCGATACACGGCCGGCGGGCAGATTGAGGTTTTCCGCCCGAAGTGCCTGCACAACCTGCGCGATGGAGACGTTGCGGGACTGGAGCTTTGCGAAATCCACGTCAACCTGAATTTCGCGTTCAAGGCCACCAATGACTTCAACGGAACCGACCCCATCAATGCGCTCAAGAACGGGCTTCATTTCGTCTTCAACGATGCTTCTCACCTGAGAGAGTGACAACCCATCGGTCTTTCCGACGACACCAAACGATATGATCGGAGCGGCCGAAGGATCAAAACGGTCGATCACCGGTTCAAGGACATCGCGCGGAAGAGCGTTCCGGATCGATGTCACTTTGTCGCGTACGTCCGTCGTCGCACGACGCGGATCCGTTTCCAGCTTGAACTGGACGATGACCACGGAAATTCCTTCGGACGAAGTCGACAGCACTTTTTCAACGCCGCTGAGTGAACTCAAAACTTCTTCGACGGGTTTCGTCACTTGTGTTTCCACCTCAACCGGACCTGCTCCCTGGTAGACGGTTGTCACCGCAACAATCGGCAGTGATATGTCGGGAAAGAGATCGACGGCAATCATCGAGTAGGCGACCAAACCGATGACGATGATAGCTGCCATCACCATGGCGATGAAGACCGGCTGCCTGATGGAAACGTCTGCTAATTTCATTGTGTTTTCCTCATCCCTTGATAGGCACTCGTTGATAACTACTGGACAGAAACACGGATTCTGTCCTTGTCATTCAACAGTTGAGTGCCGGTCACAACGACACGGTCCGATGTTTGAAGGCCACCCATGATTTCCACGGAATCTCTCGTCGCGCTTCCCGTCGTCACTGTTTTCATCATCGCAATGGTATCCAACACCGTGAAGACCACTTTTTTGCCTTCACGTTCTGTCACGGCGGCGAGCGGGACAAGCATGGCAGTGCGCTTTCGAAGGATGAACTCAGCCTGAACAAACATGCCGGGCTTGAACAGATGCTTCGGATTCATGACGCTCACTTCAACATCAATCGTACGGCTCGCCGGATTGGCCACGGCGCTGTGATTTGTCACCTTCCCTGCGAACTGTTGATCGGGATACGCCTGCGCTGTGACAACTGCAGAATGGCCCACAGGGACAAACCGGATTTGCGCTTCCGGCACCGCAACGACCGCTTTCACAACGTCGATATCAATGACGAGATAGAGCGGCGTGTTGGGATTGATGACTGCTCCGGGGTTCTGGAACACTTTGGCGATCGTTCCTTTCGCGTTGCTCTTGAGCTCGTACTGGTTGTAGGTGTACCCCACCTCATCACGGTCGA
>JBGPAN010000085.1:0-10832 GCA_041480785.1 Bacteroidota bacterium
GTCGGAACTGCCGGGAGATCACCGAAGGTAACAACCTCGACGTGGTGGAAATCGACGGGGCCTCGAACCGCGGCATCGAAAACGTACGGGAGCTGATCGCGAGAGTGAAATACGCCCCGTCGCACTGCCGCTACAAGATCTATATCATCGACGAAGTGCACATGCTCACAAAAGAGGCATTCAACGCACTTCTGAAGACCCTTGAGGAACCACCGGAACACGTCATCTTCATCTTTGCGACAACCGAAGTACACAAGATTCCGATGACCATCCTCTCCCGGTGTCAGCGGTTTGATTTTCGGAGAATATCCATTGAGGAAATTACAGGCAACCTACGCGCGATCTCCAAAGAGGAAAAAGTGACGATCGACGAAGAAGCCCTGATGATTGTAGCCAAGAAAGCAGACGGGGCGCTTCGCGACGCGCAGAGTATTTTTGACCAAGTTCGGGCATTTTGTGGCAGCGATATCACAGCGGCGGACGTCCGGAAGGTGCTCAACGCAGTAGATCAAGAGCTGTACTTCCGCGTCACAGATCTCATTAAAACCCAAGATGTAAAGGGTGGATTGAAACTCGTGGAGGAGATTGTCAAGAGCGGGTACGACCTTCGCGAATTCCTCGGTGGATTGTCAGAACACCTCAGAAATCTGCTCGTCGTCCTGACTACCGAGGCGACTGAACTTGTGGAAGCCTCAGAGCCGTACCGAAAACGTTATCAGGAAGAAGCAAAGCAGTTTCATCAAAACGACATCTTGCGTCTCATCAGGCTGGTAAACGATTTGGAGCAGTCGATTCGATGGTCGCCGCAACCCAGGTTCAAGCTGGAAGCTGGGTTGCTGCAGATGATCAAGCTTGAACATTCGGTGCAGATCGATACCTTGTTGGATCAGATTGATGAGCTGAAAAAAAAACTTACTTCCAGCGGGAACAGCAATGATGGTCGCGGACCGGGGCTCCGGATGGCACCAACAGCCGAAGCTCCGACCGAGCTAAAGGTTGTTGGTCAGGTCAACGCTGGAAGGCTGCGAAGCTCATCAGTAAGCGTGACCGCTTCGGCCCCGCTCGAGGAACCCCAACGGCCGTTCTCGCCTCAAAGCACTACGCTTACCCCCATTCCATCACCCAGCATGCAGGCTGGCCCGATACAAGCCTCTGAGGCGGTGTGGCCGGTTGAGCCAATGAAAAAGATTACAGTGGAGGAGGCGTACGAACAGTGGCAGCAATGGGTGAGCGAGGTGCGGAAAACAAAAATCGGCATCGGGACAATTTTAGGAGAGAGCAGTATTCTCGACGTGGCCGAAGGTGCTCTTCGCATTGCCTGCCCCGACGACTACCACCTCTCATCATTGAAGCGTCACAAAGACTTTCTTGTCGATTCCTTCCACAAAGTAACAGGCTTGAAGCTTCGTATAGAGCCGGTGTTGCACGCGTTATCAGAGGGTGAACCCCTTTCGCCGGCAACGGTCGTCAGGCCTGACATTTCAACGCCGCCGACAACACACCCATTGCACAAACCAAGTAGTGGTTCTGCTGCCGAGCACCCGGTGATTCTTGCGCTTCGTCGCGAACTTGGCGCGGAACCCGTTGAGTAAATCACTCCTGCGGTCCTTTCATAGAAACGACACACTTGCTTTGCCCGCACGCTGAGTTTTCCTGCCAATAGATTTACCGCAAAATTTCCGATTCGTTCCGCAAAAACACTTGACACAGGTTTGGGAATTCTGTAGATTGCGGCGGGCACTCCGCATTACTTACCCTCACACCGTATTTACCATGCGTCACCCGCACAGCGAGGCGGACGATGGATGCATCTTCTCCGGCGGCACAGACAGATCAATCATATCGGAATCTCCTCATTCGGAAAATCATGGCGACCATCGGCCTGGTGGCGCTGCTGACCGTTCCCGTGTTTCTTCTCGTTGTGCTGCAGCGTTCGGCAAAGTCGAGGATGCTTGGCGCAGGCGATTCAATTCCCGTTGTAGCATTGGGGGGTGTTGACCCGGGAGACGTGTTGCTCGCGGGCATCACCGGAAGGCGCGCTGCCATTCTCTTCTTTAGTACTGACTGTCCGCACTGTCAGCGGGAGATCCCCATATTCAACGAAGTCGTGAAACAGTTTGCGTCGGAAGTCGAATTTGCCGCTATCGCACTCGGTGATCGGCAGAAAACGCAGGCGTTTGTGCAAACCACTGATATTGGGGCGAGAGTGCTTATTGATGAAAAAGGAATTGTGGGGAAACTGTTTGGAGTATCAGAGGTGCCAGCGCTTTTCTTGGTGGACTACAATCAGAAAATAGCATGGGTGGGTGTGGGCGAACAGCCGAGGGGGGAGCTTCTACGGCGGTTGTCGATACTGGTGAGTAGGGGTCCGTCGAGAGCGTCGCAAGGCGCCGAAAACACCCGAAGGTAGCTGTACATGTTTCTCGTCCAAATCAAAACCGTCATTACTATCGGTGTCATAATGTTTCTGGGGGTGGGGTTTGCCCTTGCGGTAGCAGCGAGATTCTCCGACCCGACGAGCGGTTATGAACTCGCCGCTCGAGAGCGGGGTGGAGCGTATCTAGGGATAGAGGGGGTCATCATGCAGGACAAGAATAACACCTGTGGACCCGCCGCGCTGAAAATGATTCTTGATGCTTACGGGAAAAAGGTGCAACTCAGCGAATTGGAAAAAGGCAGAGACACTTCCCATGGTGGATGGAGCATGCAATCGCTCAAAGAGCTTGCAGAACAGAGTGGATTACGGGCGGAGGGCTGGAGGCTAGACCTGGACGCCCTTTCCAGATGCCAGTTTCCCATGATTCTTTTTGTGGAAAACCGGCACTTTGTGGTGGCCGACGGTGTGGATACATCTGGATTCTTTTACGTGCGCGATCCGGCAATTGGCCGGATGAAAATTCATCGCCGCGCCCTCGGTAGAATTTGGACGGGAGAAACACTCGTGTTTGGAGAAAACCGATCTCCGTCCGAGTAAAATCCTAAATGGAGAATACAGAATTGCTCGCTGGTCTGTTGATTGTGAACGAAGGTAAAGCGCCTGGCCGGCCCCCGGGCGTGGAGCCGCGTTCATTGTTGACAGGCGGGCCGCAGCGGGCAAATAGATAACGATACGCAACAATAGTTTTGAAGGAGATAGCCATGAAAACATTCATCATTGCGACAATACTGTCCGTTGGCGTTCTTCTGCGGCCACAAATGGCGCCAGCCTCCAGCGACAAGCAAATCCACGATCAGATAACAACAATTGGAACCACCAATCGATCCCAACCAGCAGAGAGAGCTCTTAACGACCTGGAAATGAAGGGCGCTCACGGCGCCGGGCTAGCTCAGTGCAGCCATGTGTTGGATGCAAGTGGTGATATCTATGTAAGCTGTTGCATCAACCTCTGGCTCTTTAGGTTGTGTGCCGAGGTGAATTGGAGTGCAGTCGAGAGGTTGTGGCCGTTCTAGCTGCTCGCGGCGGAACTAACCGGGGGCCATGGTTTAGCTCTCCATGGCCCCACCTATAAAGAAAGGAGCGAAGATACACATGATTAGATTCTTGGGTTTATGTGGTATAGTCTCAACAATGGCCTTTCCAGTACTAGCAGTAGCGCAGATTCTTGGAGGAGACCAAAACTTTCCGGTGCTCAACGAAATTCGGTGGGAGATGAGCGCAAGTGAAATTCAGAGCCTCTGCAACAGCAAGTGGAGCGCGACGAGCAGCACAGACAGCACGATGGTCTACAACGCGAGCTTTTTTGGTGCTGCGACAAGGACAAAGATCCAATTTGATCACAACTCTAGAAAACCACGAATGATTGACATAGGATTCGAACAACCAACCAGTGCTATGCGAGACACGCTGGTTAGTTACTTCACCCTGACCACAGGAAAGCCACCCGTTATCACCACAAAAGAGAAGAGCGCCATCATCTTCACGATAAAATTCGAAATAGCGGCTTGGAAAACAGGCAAAGAAACGGTTGGTGTAATGACTGCAATGCGGGGGACCTCAATTGTTGGTCTTAGTCTGGTCCTCACACAGTCAAGCATAAAGGAAAGATGAAACCGTGTGGTTCAAGGTGTTCAGCATAAATTCAACGTGGAGGTGCGTGTCCATGAATATATTTATAAATATCTTTACTGCGCCAAATGAGACTTTCGGGCATATTCGTGGGAAGCCGGCTTGGCGTACCACCGTTTTACTGATCACTGTCGGTTTCTTCGTTCTTGTCTGGCTCGGCGGTTGCTGGAGTGATCTCTCACAAGCCTTGGAATGGACAAATCTTTTTGGTCCCACCTTGATTTCTCCAGTGATTGTTGGTATCGTTTCTCTGGGAACAACCGCGCTCATCTATCTGTTGAACTTGATTCTGGGCGACCGCGAAGCTCGGTCGACGAGTTTCAAAACACTGTATTCTGTGAACATTCACTGCGGGATGATCTTTCTTCTGGGCGAGGTTGTGAACTTTCTACTGGTTCGGTCAAACATCCTTGGCGATCATCTAACGCCGTTGCGTGGACGCTTCCCGGCAGGACTAGATATTCTGCTCCTAGGGTCCAATGACCCGAATCTCTATTTGTCGATTATTCTTCACAGCACAAGTGTCTTTCTGATTTGGTATCTTGTTGTGTTGTCGCTGGGGCTCCGTGTCGTTGCGGGGACGAGCAAAGCCAAGGCAGCCGTGATCGCAACAACGCTATGGTGCACGCTTGTCCTGTTGGCGTTGGGAACGGTGTATGCAGCCGGGGGCGCCACCACGATCCGCATTAGACTTTAAAAAGCACAACTCACAAAAGAGACAATCAATGAAACGCTTGGCACGCACCTTTGGCACGAAGGGCTTGGCAGCAACCGCTGTCCGGTGTTTGCTCCTTCTTTCACCCATACTCCTTGCTGCTTGTGGCGTCAGTAAGTTGCTTACTGGTGGTGCGGGCGAAGAAGGGTTGGTTGTCGTTTATCAACCCTCGCATCAAAGCGACACCGGCGTTAACTTCAACGAAGCGCTGGTGTGTAATGCAATTGTTGAGGCGGCGATGGCTGCGTCGACCCGCGTGGCAAAGGTTCATAAGGTGTGGAGTTACAACGTTGAGGGCTTGCATCATGCCCGTGAGGGAAGCAACACCAAGATCGCCCATTCCTCGGCGACCGATTCACTCGGGCGGAATTCGGGCTATACGTACGAAATCAGTGAATCGAATAGACTGAAACCCAACGTCTTTGTTGCGATACACAACAACGGGGCTACAAAACGGAATGCATGCTGGGGATTTGTTCACGAAGGTGACGAACAAGAAAAAATCAACAGGGAGCTGGCGAGGGAACTTGTGGAAGAGGTCTGCAAAGCAAGCGGATTGGAAAACGCGGGTGTGTTGGGAGACAGTTCGCCGAGCAGGAACGACTACCGCTGCAAGAATACCGGAAAACTCTCCTTCTACAGCCTCGACGAAAACGTGAACCACTGTCCAGTCCGCGTACTCCTCGAGATCGGCGACAACGAGGAAAGTCGCGATCTTCTCATGAATCCGGACATTCAGAAAAAAATTGGAAAAGCAATTCAAGGAGTGATCGAACGGCGATATGGCAAACCAGGAAGCCGGGGAAGCTAAATTGTAAGGCGGTTGTCGGAAGAAAGAGAAACAACCATGAGACTGGCAATTGTTCAAACAAAGCCAATCTTCGGCAAGAACGAGGTCAACATTCATACCGCGACAGAGCGAATGCGCGAAGTACCAGCGGATCTGTATGTTTTGCCTGAGCTATTCAATACAGGATACAACTTCGCGACGCCGGACGAAGTCGATCGTGTCACCGAAAAGTCTGATGGGGCCACGTTCCGCGCGATGATGGGATTTGCTCAACGAAACTCCTGCTACATTGCTTATGGGTTCGCCGAGCGAGCGGACCAGATATACAATTCTGCAGCCCTTGTTGGACCGTCGGGACTTCTTGGCATCTATCGGAAGGTGCACTTGTTCGACCGGGAAAACATCTTTTTCAAGCCCGGGAACCTCGGTTTTCCGGTGTTTGATCTGCCGTTCGGAAAGGTCGGCCTGATGATTTGCTTTGACTGGATGTATCCAGAGGCCGCTCGTTCGCTTGCGCTCAAGGGGGCGCAATTAATTGCCCACCCATCGAACCTTGTTCTGCCGTTCTGCCCCGATGGAATGGTAACGCGGTGCCTGGAAAACAAAGTATTTGCTGCCACAGCCGACAGGGTAGGTCGCGAAAACCGCGGGGAAGTGGATCTTCAATTCATCGGAACGAGTGAAATAGTGTCGCCAAGGGGCGAAGTACTTGCACGTCTGGGGAGGGAAGAAGAGGGAATTGCAGTAGTGGAAATCGATCCGAAAGATGCCGATAAGAAAAAGATCAACCAATACAACGACCTGCTGACGGGACGGCGCCCCGATCAATACAATCTCTGACAAAAAAGCCCGTCAACTCATTCTAAGACGATTCAGCTCTCATTCCTGAGATCGCTACTCTTCAAGTGTGAACCCCGCCTTGATTGTTACCTACCACTGAACAACCTTTCCACCATCAACGTGGCCCCGGGTTTCGACAACCTGCATCCACCGCATGTTGTGCACGGTTTTCGAGGCGCGGGCAATTGCGCTTTGGACAGTATCCTCAATAGAGGTGCTGGAAGTTCCCGTGAGTTCGATGTGTTTGTAAACATTGTTCGGCATAAACGCGCCCCCCTACAATTCCTTGTTCACTTTCAGGATCCAATCGTTTGCATTGAAGTGTTTGATATCAACCTCAGGAACAATTGTGCGTGCGACAGGGTAGACGTCTTTGATGATGCGAAGGTGTGTAGCCTGTACGTCTTCAGAGCATCGATCGCAATGCAAAGGCAGGGGTTGTACAAAACCTGTTGCCGCAGTATCGCGCGACCAAGCAAAGAGATCGTCCTTCGTGACAACACGGAAATCGGCTCGTTCGATGAAATGTCCACAACGACCGTGCTGTGCTGAGTAGAGAACAAAAAAATGAGGGTCGTAAGAATTACCCATTTGCACCACGGAAGAGTGTTTCAGGAAAAAGCTCTCCGTCCCCGCAGTGTCAACCGCACTAACAAGCAGAGCATAGGAGATTTTGTTTGGAAAATCAATACAGTTTCTGCCGAATGGGTCAGCGAGCGCACACTTGACAATCACTTCAAATTTCTCGTATCTTGGCTACAGAAAGGACAAGAGGCTATAGATCATTGTTAGAGCCTGTACCACTATGAAACATTCGTAAGGTGAGTCACTCTAATAATGCATGCAGGCCGAATTCATTGCGTTAGAGTGAATTCGGTTTTTCATTTATGTCCATTCTACTCTCGTGAGGGCAACAGACATGCGGGCGCATCGACAAGCGGTTGTATTCTTGGTGTTCCTTGCTTCATCAGCAAGCGCGCAGACCATAGCAAAGTATGCCGGCGAATTCATGGCCATTGGTGTTGGAGGGCGCGCGCTTGGAATGGGTGGAGCGCATGTTGCCCTTGTGAGTGACGCGACGGCCGGATACTGGAATCCCGGGGCTCTTGCACGCATCGATTACCCTGAAGCGGTCGTGATGCACGAGGAACGCTTTGGCAGTCTCGTCAACTACGATTTTGCCGGTGTGGCGATTCCCTATGGTCCGGATGTCAGCTTGGGGTTGAGCGTACTGCGGCTCGGGGTTGATGGAATCCCCGATACACGCAATGCCTGGGTAGATAACAACGGCAACGGGGTATTCGACAACACCGACCGACTGGATTATGACAAGATAACATACTTCAACTCGACAGATTGGGCTTTGTACTTTACCTACGCGAAGCGATCGCCGTCAGGGTTACTGTATGGTGCGAACATCAAGCTGATACGTCGAACCCTTGCGGATCAATCGGCCACAGGAATAGGATTCGATGTTGGTGCCGTTTATTCGCCCACAACGAATCTCTCTGTGGGGGTGAACGCTCAGGACATTACGACCACACTTGTTGCGTGGAGTACCGGTCGAAGCGAACTTGTGTCTCCGACACTGAAACTCGGTGCCGCCTATTCGATCGACATTCTAGGCGGGCACCTCACACCCGCCGTCGACGTCGATGTGCGTTTCGAAAACAGGCATTTTGCGTCGATTGCCAGTGTGGGGCCGGTGAGTTTTGATCCGCACGCTGGATTGGAGTTTGATTACAAGAGCACCGTTGCTCTGCGGGTAGGGTATAACGATGTCAAGCAAATGAGCGTGGGGGCCGGTATCCACCTTCGTATGCTGGATATCGACTACTCGTTTGCGAAGTTTGCAGCAGACGAATCACTCGGGAACACTCACCGCATCTCGATACGTTTCATGCTTCAGAATGATCAGTTCGGCAGAACGGCGGCACAATAAGGGGACGGCATCACCTAGGCGATCCAGCGGAACGAACACTCCGCACCTCGCGTTGTAGGCCGGAATTGAAACGACACATGGTTTCCTTTTCTCAGAGTCCACACGTACGACCAGTTTGAACAAACCCCCGCCTCACAGATTTTTCTTCCATCATGAGTCACGACAAGGCCAAAACAAGCAAGGTCGCCTTTCAGGTTAGCAAAGGTATAGTTCACAAGGGTGACCCCGATGCCATAATTCCAGCGTAACACAGGCCACGTACGCTCGTTCACCCTCTCTTCATACAGCCCCGATACAAGTGTGCCATCAAGTTGTTAAAGCACGCCCTCCGTCACAACCCAATCCCGGTATGCGCGGGACGAACCAATGCCGGCCCGCAACTCACCGCCGTTTGGGATAACAACATCAGGGGTGAACTTCAAATGCTCAAGCACCCAAACATCTTCGTCGTACAGGATCTGTCCATAGAACTCGTGAACAAGGAGATTGACGTGGCCGATTGGATGAAAGTGCTCGAGCGGGAGTTCAACGACCGATGCGACGGGCAACATCATTGGGGAGTTCTGACACGCGCTTTTGCGCGAGTTTGGCCAAAAGTAGATTCTGTTCAACCGCGTAGACCTTTCGGGCCCCGAGTTCTGCCATCTCGATCGAGAGCGCGCCCAAACCGCAGCCCCCCTCAACGCAAAGAGCGCCGCGGATGAGGCGAGCATTGGCCCGCAGCAACGATTTCAACGCCCGCATGCGGCCATGATCATCGTAGATTGAAACGAAAGCGAGAAGTTCGTCGATCTCTTCAAACCGGCGGCGCGGAAGTTTATTCAGCATGTCCATAGAAACAATGAAGCCGGAAACCATCCGATTTCCGGCTTCACTCCAATTGTTGTTATTTCTCCTGGCTACTTCGTCGTCATCACAAAAACGCCGTTCCACTCTGATGGCGGAGGATTAATTTGATACAGGTTTGCCCGCTGCTCGTAGATGTCTGCCACACGACAGGCGGGGTCGAGCTGTCTGGCCTGCTGGAAATAAGCGATAGCCTCTTGCCAGCTTCGCTCGCGGTACAGCCGAAGTCCTTCATGATAAATCTCGAGCGATTGCTTCTGGTTGTCCGACATCGGCATGTCTGATGTTCCGAGAAGCTCCCACACTTTCACCGGCTCTGTTTTGCCTTTCACCTGGATAAGATCGAGTTCGCGCACCAAGACCTGCCCCTTAACGTGTTGATACGTAAAGTCGCTGATCATGATGTTCGAACCGTACTGCTTGTTGGCTCCCTCGAGCCGGGATGCGAGGTTCACGCTGTCGCCAATAACAGTGTAGTCGAACCGATCTTTTCCCCCCATGTTGCCAACAATCATGACACCAGTGTTGATGCCGATGCGAACTTCAAGGCCAGGGCGACCCTCTTTCTTCCATTTCGGGCGCATCGCCGCTAGTCGCTTCTGCATTTCAAGCGAGGCGAGACATGTTCGGAGGGCGTGATCCTTTTGAGTGATCGGTGCTCCCCAGAACGCCATGATTGCGTCACCTTCGTATTTGTCGAGCGTCCCCTCGTGTTTAAGAACAATGCCGGTCATCTCATCGAGATACTCATTCAGTAATTCAACAAGCCCTTCCGGCCTCGTGTGAAATTGTTCGGAGATCGTTGTAAACCCGGCGATATCGGAGAAGAACACCGTGAGTTCCCGTCGATCGCCGCCGAGTTTTGCCTTTTCGGGGTTTGCAACCAGCTCGTTGACAACCGCAGAGCTGATGTACTTGCTGAAGACGTTCTTGATAAGAGCTTTTTGTTGCCGCTCGGCAAGGTACTGGTAGACGGCCGCGCCAACGTAGGCAAGAACTACCGCAAGTGAGGGATAGACAATATTGATAAGTATGCTGTTGTTTGTGAACGAGCGGACCGCAATCTCGAATACACCAAAGATGAAAAGCGCAACAATGAAAACCGACGCAAGCTCAAGCACTACCACGTATCGGATCTTGATAGTCCGGAGAGGCATGAGAATGAGTGTCACTACGAGTGCGAGGATAATAATCAGGGCAAATTCCAGCGTGGGCTCTGCCCTCTGGATGTAGGACTGATCGAGGATGTTCTGAATGGCGGTGGCGTGAATTTCCACTCCATTCATAGACGTCATCCCGTCGATGTTGAGCAATGGGGTCGAGTGAAAGTCTCGCTCTTCCGGCATTGTTGAGCCGATCAGAACAATCTTGTCCTTTAATGAAACCTGGAGTTCTGGATCGCTGTCAAACTGGTCGATGTTTGTGTCGTACTCGAGCTCTTCTTTTGTTTTGAATGTAGAATCGTCTATGACCTCGGTGAATTTGATGTAGCGGAACGTATTGCTAGGGCCATAGTAGTTAAGCAAGAACGAGCGCCCATCGCAACGTGGGATTAACCGATCTGCGAGAACAAAGTTCCTTTCGCGCAGCTCTACGATAGCGGTATCGCTAAGGCCGAAAACGGAATTCAGAA
>JBGPAN010000086.1:0-10730 GCA_041480785.1 Bacteroidota bacterium
GAGATTTCAGTTCGGGTGTGGCCAACCTGACGACACTGGGGATGACGTACACCGGCAACATCAACAGCGGGACGTTTACGGCGACTGCAGCTACAGGTGGTTATACCGGTACCTCTGGAAGCGTGACGATCAACGCGGCTTCTTATTCATGGAATGGTTCTGTTTCTACTGACTGGCAAGTTGCAAACAACTGGACACCTGGCAGAACAACCCCCACGACAACTGACATTGTTCAACTTACTGCAAGCGTAACATTAACAAATGTCCCCACTCAGACTATAGCGCAGTTGCTGCTTTCTAACAGTTCAACGGTGAATCTCCAGGCTGCTACGGCCGGCAACACGCTCTCGGTGAGCGATGTTCTGACCACGACGTCCGGTGATGTTTTGAATCTGGGCAGTGGAGTGGTGCTTGGCGGTACACTCACAACGCTTACCAACAATGGCAAGATTCAAACATCTGTTCAGTCGTCAACAAGTGCGACTCCAATTCCTGCAGGTAAGACATGGGGCGGCACCGTGGAATACAATGGCTCGGGAGCCCAAACGGCAGTGGGTGGAACCTACACAACGCTCAAAGTCAATAACTCGACCGGCGTGACGCTCGGGGCCGCGGCCAGCGTTGGGACGCTTACTATCGGGGATGTCACTGCAAGCAGCATTTTCAGCGACGGTGGATTCCAGGTAACCTCGACGGGTACTCTCAACTTGACCTCCGGGACTTTGAATCTCGGCAGTGGAGCCACGGCGACCACGTATCCGAATTTCGCGACGAATACGATTGGAGCTACCACAACAGTCAACTACGTCTCCAGCAGCAGCCAGACCATCGCGGCGGTAAATTATGGAACTCTCACGAACAGCGGAAATGGCAATCGAACCCTTGCATCTTCTGGAACCATTGGAATTGCCGGTACTTTCACTCCAGGAGGCGGTGCGTATACTGTCACGAGCAGCACGGTATCGTTTAACGGTTCCGGTGCACAGTCAATCCCCGCATCTACCTACAACAATCTTCAGACAGCGACGGGTGGCGCGAAGACGCTAGGTGGTACGGTGACGGTCAACAATGTGTTGACGGTTGGCGGATCGACGACTCTTGATCTGAGTTCGCAGACGTTGAACCTGGCAGGGAGTGGGACGCCGCTGGTGGTGACGGGGACATTGACGACGTCGACATCGACAGCGAATTACTCGAATGCGGCTTCGACAAACATTGCTGCTGCCAATTACTACAACCTGAATGGTACGGGCGGAGACAGAACTCTTCCAAGTAGCGGAACGGTAGGCATTGGGAATACATTTACGCCGGGTGGTGGCACATACACGACAACGAACAGTACGGTTTCGTTCAACGGTTCCGGTGCACAGTCTATCCCGGCATTGACCTACAATAATCTTCAGACAGCGACGGGTGGCACGAAGTCGCTGGGTGGCGCCGTAACGGTAAATAGTATATTGACAGTTGGTGGATCGACCACGCTCGACCTCAGTTCGCAGACGTTAAACCTGGCGGGGAGTGGAACGCCGCTGGTCGTGACGGGAACGTTGACGCCGTCGACATCGACGGTGAATTACACGAATGCTGGAGCTACGGACATAGCGGCCGCAAATTACCACAACCTGAATGGCACCGGAGGCAACCGGACGCTTGCCAGCAGCGGGACGATCGGGATCGGGAACACGTTCACGCCCGGCGCTGGCACATACACCGTAGCAGGCAGCACCGTCGACTTCAACGGCACGGGTGCGCAGTCAATTCCGGCGATCAACTACAACAATCTCACAAGCAGCAGCACAGGTTCGAGGACGCTTGCTTCGAGCGGAACGATAGGAATAGCCGGGACCTTTACCCCGGGGACGAACGCCTACACTGTCACTGGCAGCACGATCGACTTCAACGGTTCCGCGCAGACCATTCCAGTGTTCAACGGATCGACGGGCTACAATAATCTCACACTGAGCAACAGCGGTCCCAAGACGACCCCGAGCGGCACGACGACGACAGTCGTTGGAGGCACGTTGTCGCTTGCTGCCGGAGTTACGTACGAGGCAGCAACAAGTGCGACAGCAACGTTGACGTTGAATGGTTCAGGGAATTCAATATCCGGCGCTCTCGGGAGTGTTGCCAATCCACTCTCGACCGTCAACATCGCCAACGGCACGACGATCGCCGCCGGCGGATCATTGAATGCGGGAACAGTCGCGATCAGTGCCTCAACGACTCTCACCAACAACGGTACAGCAACCATCTCTGGCAATCTGACCGGCACAGCGAGTTCCGCATGGACGAACGCCGCGAATTCAACTTTGAATGTCGGAGGGACTCTCCTCACCACCGGGACTCTCACGGCGACGGCCGCAGGAAACACGGTCAACTATAATGGGACGGGATCGCAGGCTGTTAAGTCGACCCCTTATGCTAACCTTACGATCAGTGGTGCAAGGACGGTCAACACAGTGATCTTGCCGTCGGGGAGCGTCGCAGTGAGCGAGTCTTTCAACCCGACCGCAACTTTCACCTCAGGTTCATATGATGTAACTGCGAACACGATCAATTACAACGGAACCGGTTCTCAGACGATTGCACCGTTCAACTATAACAATTTGACTATCAGCGGGACGAGGACCGGCACGAACAACGTTACGCTGGCAAGCGGGACGATTGGTGTTGCGGGGACATTCACCAATTCAGTGACATTTACGTCGGGCGGGTTCATTACCACAGGAAACCACTTTGATTACAACGGCGCAGGCGCCCAGACCATTTCGCTCTTTGACTACAACGACCTCACGATCAGTGGCGTTCGCACAGGCAATGTCACTTTGGCAAATTCAGGGGCGATTGGTGTTGCTGGAACCTTTAGTCCGACGGCGACATTCTCAAGCGGTGGATATGTCAACGCGGGAAGCACCGTCAACTTCCTGGGCGCGGGCTCTCAGACAATACCAGCATTCAGCTACAACAACCTGACCAGCAGCTCGACAGGAGCACGGACACTTGCTTCGAGCGGCACCATTGGAATTGCAGGGACGTTCAATCCTGGATCAAACAGCTATACTGTCACCGGAAGTGCCGTGGATTTCAACGGTACTGGCGCGCAAACCATCCCCGTCGGGAGCTACAACAATATCTCCATCAGTAATGCCAGAACGACCAACGACGTTATGCTGGATGTCGGCACGATCAATGTTGCTGGGGTCTTCAACAATTCGGCGACGTTCAGTTCCGGAGGAATTGTTACGACCGACAACACGGTCGTCTTCAATGGCTCGGCCGCTCAATCGATTACAGGCTCCCAGGCAACCCCCTTCAACAATGTGACTGTGAACAATGCGGCGGGAGTGATAAACGTGGCGAGCGGCAACACTATCAAGGGTGCACTTACACTTGCCAATGGAACGTTCACATTGACAGGAGGCCTTGCGATGAGCAACGGTGCGGCTATCGTGAGGTCAGCAGGAAGTTTCTCAGGGGTGCCGACGTTCGGAGCATCCGTCGATCTAACATATACTAATGGTGGTCCAATCAGCACTGGTTCTGAGTTGCCCGCATCCACAAGCGTGTTGAGAAACCTCACGATCAATGGTGCGGGAATAACGCTTTCAGCAAACGCGCAGGTGAACAATGTCCTGACGTTCACGCTCGGGAATATCACTACAGGGTCGAATACGATTACCATCGGCCCATCAGCAAGCGTCTCCAGAGCGAGTGGCTATGTGATCGGAAATCTTGCCAAGAACGTTTCGGCCACATCATCGAATCCTACTTTTGAGATCGGTGATGCAACGACCTATGCGCCTTTGAATGCCACATTCACCGGCGTTTCGGTAGCGGGGACACTGACCGCGAGTACAACCGTTGGAGATCACCCGGATATTGACAACTCCTATGTCGATAAATTCCATAGCGTGAATCGCTATTGGACCTTGACAAGCTCGGGCATCTCGTTCACCACCTGTGATGCTGTTCTCAATTTCGTGGCAGGTGATCTGGATGCAGGAACACTGACGTCGACCCTCATCGCAGGGGAGTATTCAGGTGGATCATGGGGCTCGCCGACCGTCGGAACAAAAACTGCCACAAGCACTCAGGTTACGGGATTGACGGCGGCAACAATAGCAGGAGACTACCAGCTTGGCCGAATGGCCGGTGGCATCTACACGAGCGTTGGCAGTGGCAATTGGAATACCGCGGCAACATGGGACCAAATCGGAGTCCCAGGGAGCAATGCGATCGTCATCATTGCAGCGGGTCACACCGTTACCATTGACGGAAGCACAGCCAGCGTCAGGTCTGTCGAGATCAAATCCACCGGCATACTGCAAGGAGGTGGCTCGTATACAATCTCTTTCGGGGAGAATTCCGGAACAGACTTCCTCAACAATGGCACCTACAACGCAAACAACGTAACGACAAGGCTGGCTAAGAACTCACGATGGGACGGCACAGGGCAATTCAATCTGAATGTCCTCGACCTCAACCTGAAGACTCTCACGCTCAGCGCCGGCATGGCCACGGTGCATCTCTCGGGTTCCGGTAACTCGATCATCAATGGCGGATCGCTGGCCGCCGGTACGAATTCAACGATCGACTTCAACGGCACGGGCGCACAGACCATTCCGCCCTTCACCTACAATAACCTCTCCATCAGCGGTACCAGAACGACAAACAGTGTCACGTTGGTGAATGGAGGCGTGATTGGCATTACCGGGACATTCACGAACTCGGCGAGCTTCACCTCGGGCGGATTCATCGCCACGGGGAATCTTTTCAACTACAACGGAACAGGCGCGCAGACAATCACTGCGTTCAACTACAATGACCTGACGATCGGCGGTCCACGCGGCGGTGCGACCGTCACTCTGGCAAATACAGGAACGATCGGTATCGCTGGGACCTTTGACCCATCGGCGACGAGCGTCAACTATGCGATCGGCGGGAGCACGGTCGACTACAACAGCGCAAGCGACCAGGGCGTCATCGGCGGAGCGTTATTCCCCGCCTACAACAACCTGACCATCAGCGGCGCAGGGGCAAAAGCGCTCTCGTCGGACGTTCAGGTCAATGGTAATCTCACGATCCGCGCCAGCAACACGCTTTCTGATGCCGGTTACCAGATCGCCGGTAACGGTACTGGTACAATGACGATGGAAGCAGGAGCGACGCTCCTGGTTGGCACAGCGCTGACGGCTTCTCAGTTCCCGACGAACTTCACAAGCGGCAACATTTCGCTGAACACCTCCAGCACGGTGAATTACAAATCCGGTCAGGCGCAAACCATTTCGGCGGTGCCGACGTACGGTAACATTCTCTTGACTGGCGCCGGTGCAAAGTCGCTAGGCGGAGGCTCGATCAATGTTGCAGGCAATTGGACGAACAACTCTGGCGGAACAGTTGATGCGACGGGCAGCACGGTAACATTGAGTGGTGCGGCTCAGATCATCAACGGTTCGGTCAAAACGACCTTCAACAATCTCACGCTTGGCGGAACAGCTGGAAAGACCGTCAACGCGAACATGGATGTCTCGGGTGCACTGGCTGTGAATCAGCCTCTGACGATGAGTGGCAGCAACGTACTGACGATGCTCAGCGGAGCCAGCCAGCCGACATTTGCATCTCTTGTGGAAATTGCAGGCACAATGACATGGCAGGCCTATAATGTGGCAAGCTACAAATTCAATAACGACCAGACCGTTGTAACGTTCACCAATGCCGATGGCGCGCGTACCTTCACGGTGAATCTACAACCGAACACCTATCCCTCGTTTGGTGCGGTCCTTGCGGGCCATACAGTAAAACGTGATTTCAATGTAAGCTATTCGGGATGGAGCACGGGATCGGCCACACTGCAGCTGGCATACTTGCAAGGTGAAGCGTCAGCGCTTGGAGTCACAGAATCCAGGCTGAGGACTTTCGAGGGTAATATCGTCCTTGGCAACAGCCTTGCTGGTGTGCCTGTCCGCACAACTTCCGGGCCCGCGGCGTTTGGTACTGTGAAACACTCCGGCTTGACGAATGCAACTCTGGTTGCGGGGGAGGTTGGCCTGGATGATCGCTTCGGCTTGTTCAAGTCTGTTGCTGCCGCAGCCTGGAATGTCGCAACGACCTGGGATCAGAATGACATTCCACTCTCATGGGACTATGTCATCGTTGACAACAACTGGCCTGTCACAATTCCAGACGGGTTCACAGCGGCGGTGCTGTCAGTGACGATCAATGCGACAGCGACCGGATTGACGGTTGGAGCCGGAACGAGCGGTGCATTGAATATCGGCTCTGGTGGCTTGACCAACAACAACACTGGAACAGGTCTGACAGTGTCACCGAGTGCCATCGTCACGATCACAAGCGGAACGTTGACGAACGGAGGAAGTATTACGAATAATGGATCAGTCATAGTTCAGTAACCTAAATGCTACTCGACAAAAGAGAGGAGGAACACATGGCACAGCACAATTCAAATCCACCGTAGCAAGAATTCGTTTTGCGGTTGCTCTCTGAGCAAGAGCAACTATTCACTATTCACAATTCACAATTCACTGTTTTTCACAAAAGGAGCAACATCATGAAAACGAACTCGAATTCTACGAGAACTTTCCTCAGGGGGTTGGCAGTTGTGTTACTGTCGACCACCATGCTGACAAGCTTGTTCTCTCAAGATGTGGTCATACAGTCCGCAGGCACGTTCAGCGGCTCGGGGACATATAAAGTCAAGGGTAACATTTCCAATAGTGGCGTTGGAGCGGCAAAAACCATAAACGGTACCGTTACCTTTGACGGCGCAGGCGCACAGGCAATTGGGACGGCGACGAATGGTGCAATCAACTTTCAAACATTGAACGTTACGCCGTCTGTGGTAGCAACGACAACGTTGAATGTTGCGTCAGCAGTCAGCACTGCGGTAAATATCGGAACAGCAGGCACCGCGGCGACGCTCGCTGTCGGAACGCACAGCCTGGACATTGGTGGAACATCGGCTCTTGTCAATGGGAGCAGTGCTCTGACAACAGCAGCAAGTAGTACGGTGACATTCAGTTCCGCTGGAGCCGGGCAAGTGGTCCTTGGTGGATTCGCCTATAGCGGCAACCTGATCCTCAGCGGTGGCACCAAGACCTTAAACGCCGCGACTGTGACCTCAGTTGGCCAGGCATTTGATGCAAGCGGAGCAGGGTTGCTAACCTTCAGCAATGGTGGCCTAACCCTAGGTACAACAGGTACGTTTGCATCAGTGTCGAACAGCGCCACGATTAAGAACGGCTCAGCTTTGGCGCAATTCGGTGCTGTGACCAATACCGGTACAATCGATGGTACAAACGGCGGTGGAGCACTGACATTCAATTCGACCGTGGGCAACAACGGCGGTACTATCACTGGCGGTGCAGGATTAGCGACATTTAGCGGCTTGTTGACGCAGACGGCTACCGGCATATTAACAAGCGGCGGAGGCGGGTTAACCTTGACTGCAGGCCTCACGAATACCCTCGGCAATATCACGGTCGGTGCAGGTCAAAGCATGGCTATCTCAGGTGGTCAGTTTGCCTATACGGCAGGTACGCTTTCGTTCAATGCTACATCGACAGTGACATATGGAGCTTCAGCAACCACGATCGTTGATGCGGCTTATGGTCACCTCACCCTTAATAGTGATCCGAAGACATGGACTTTGGCAGCTGGTCGTACTGTCAGCGGGAATCTTACTTTGGGAGCAAGCGCTGCAACGACTGTGGGTGGTGCATTTGCCCTGAACGTGAACGGCAATATCTCCTTGGGTAGCAATCTAACCAAGAGCGCCAATGCCGTAGTGTTTACGAATGAAGGCAGCGGGGTGAGTGGCACCGGTTACGAAATCGTCGGTTCCGTCACTCGTACCCATACATTTACTGCCTCCTCAGCATATACGTTCAATAATGCTTCTATGATTCTGACGCCAACCGTGGTTGGAACCTTGAGTTCTTTTACGTTAACATCACAGCCGGGAGTCAATCCTACTGGCTACCTGGCAGGCAATTCTGTGAATCGTAACTATTCAAAGAGTTTCACTGGTGCCGGATTCACTGCGACTGTCCAACTCGCATATCTTGGAGCGGAATATACCGGATCGAACGCGTCGAAAATCAAAGAGTTCCAGGGCGGAATCGCAAAAGTTAACAAACTGGCTGGAACGTACACTCGTAATTCTGCAAATGGATTCAACTATGTTTCGCTGCCGGGTTTGACGACGTTGACATCTGGAAGCGAACTTGGACTGGATGATCGCTACAATGTGTTTATATCAGTGGCAGTCAACGATTGGGATCAAAATGCCACGTGGGATATGAGTTCAGTTCCTACTGCATCTGACGATGTGGAAATTGCAGGCGCGTACGCAGTTACGATCCCAACCGGAGTATCAGCTGCTGCAGCGTCAGTATTGATAGATCAAGGAACTACAGCCGGTGGTTTGACACTAGCGGGCACCGCTACTCTTGCAGTTGGGACTGGTGGATTGACGAACAACAATACCACTGGTACGGGTCTTACTGTCCCGGCCGGAGCTAATAATGTCACCATTACCGGTGGTAACTTGACCAACAATGGCACCATCACGAACGCTGGTACAGTCACGGTCCAGTAATGTTGTTCTGAATGGAACTCTTGTGAGGCACGTTGCGAGCGATGCGGTGCATGAGTTTCCGCGGATACGAAGTGCCGGAGTATTTCCGAGAAGATGGTTTCGGAGATCCGGATGTCCGCAACTCCTTCTCATGCAACCGACGTCCTCTGGCAGAAGAGAAGTGGGCGATACGCAAACAAGTAAGGCGTTTTCATGATACTCGAAGTAGAACATAACCCACGACTTCCGTCGTGGAGAACAAGATGGCGAGGGGATCCCAGCTCAGGGTTCCTGCGCGAGGTAAGTGATCGAGATGGTTGGCGCACAAGCGGCTGATCATCCCGACGGTGAGTAGGAGGGGAAGGCGAGTTGCGCTCCTTCTCGTCTTCCCCCTCTTCACTGGTAGGTTGAGCAAGAAGATGTTTGACAAGGAGCGATGAGTCAACGGGGTAACAAGGCAATGCAGAGTCGAAGAGACATGATGAGGTCATCTGGACGGGTTCATTTCAAGTCGCGTGAGAGCGTTGATTCAACTCAACGGCTGATGTTGACTGGAGTGCAAGTGCCGGTGCATCGAAGAGCTAAGCGACTCTGTCACAATCAATACATGGGTGCAGCAATGGTTGCCCAACATGAAAGCAAGTGGTTGCAGCGGTTTGCCCGAGGGATTATGAGTAAATCTCCCTGGAAGGTGTACCTGCTGCTATTCCTGATGCTGATCTCGACGGTGAACATGGTCCGAGCCGGTGATCTCAAGAACACCGGGACGATCAACAGCTCTGGGACCATCAGGATCAAGAACCAGGCGATAGGATTACCAGCGGTCAATGGCGGACTGTATGAGTTTTTTGGCAGCAACCAGATCATACCTGCACGTCAGTATCAGAACCTGAAGCTGTCTGGTACAGGAGCCCTCAAATCAAATCAAGGCGATATGACGGTCAATGGGACATTGACCATAATGCCCACGGTGTTGCAGGCGACAGGAGGATCGACGGTACATCTACCCGGCTCGATCGATGAGCAAGGCTACCTGCAAGGGAATATGGATAAGACGGTAGATCTGATAGGAGCATCAGGATCATCGAACTTTGGAGGCATGGGTTTGACCTTGTCCTGGACAGGCGTAGCCCCCGGGAGCACACACGCTGTGCGCACAACGGGAACGGCTGCGGTGTCGGGCTCAACAGGCAAGCAATCGATCAAGCGATACTATGACATCACACCGACGGTGAACACAGGACTTAACGGCACGTTGGTCTATCAGTATACCGATGCCGAGTTGAACGGGCAGAATGCAAACACGCTATCGTTATGGCGCTCACTTGATGGCGGAGCGACGTGGCGCAATCAGGGGGGCACAGTAGATGTAGGTTCACGAACGATCACCAAGAGCGGGATATTGTCCTTTAGCCGATGGACCGCATCCGATGCAAGCAACCCACTGGGACCAGCACAGTTGGAATGGGTTGCTCAAAACATTGCATCGACTGCAGGGACAGGCCAGACGGCCGTGGCAGGGACAGCCTTAAGCCCGTATGTGGTGACGGTGACGGATGGATACGGTAATCTGATGTCAGGCATACCAGTCACGTTTGCGATAGCGACAGTACCGACTGGTGCAACAGGCCAAAACCTGACGGTGACGAGTGCAACGACAGGTTCGAATGGACAGGCATCAACGGTCTTGACACTGGGTAGTGTAGCGGGTTCGTATACGGTGACGGCGACATCGGCAGGACTGACAGGGAGTCCTCTGACGTTTTCATCGACAGCGACAGCCCCATCGGTGGCGACGACGCTGGCGATGGCCTCTGGGAACAGCCAGAGTGGCGTAGTTAAGTCAGCATTGCCCTTGGCACTAACCTTGACGGTGCTGGATCAGTTCAGTGCGCCGATGCCGGGGGTGACGGTGAAGTATGCGCTCTCGAGCATGCCAGTAGGAGCAACGGGACAGGCACTCGGTGACACATCGGTTGTGACGAACTCGATCGGACAGGCCAAGACGACGCTTAAGCTTGGGAGCAAGGTAGGCACGTATGTGGTGAGGGCAAGCTCCGGATCAATTGCGGGCAGCCCGATGAGCTTTAGTGCAACAGCAACAGCGGGAGTAGCAGCGACGCTGGTTGTGAGC
>JBGPAN010000087.1:0-10708 GCA_041480785.1 Bacteroidota bacterium
ATGCTTGAAAACAAAGGGCAATCGAAGGCGGATAAGTGGGCGCACATCTGTGAACCTCGCGGAGCGGTTCGACTCCTGCCCGACTCACGAGAGCGTTCAAGGCAGGCGGGCACCCCACCAGCAATGGTGGGGTTCTTTTTTGGTGGGGTTCGCTCACCGCTCCTCCGGAGCCATCACCATCTGCGTTGAGTCGAACCCTTCGATGCCACTTCGTGGCTCTCAGGGTTCGACCCTGAGCTCATCGAAGGGTCGAACAGCCCTGAAGCGAGGGAGCCCCTCAACTCAGGCCAATCATCTGTGAGGGGCGACCGAGTCGAACAGCCCTGAGCGAGGGAGCCCCTCAACTCAGGCCAATCATCTGTGAGGGGCGACCGAGTCGAACCCTTCGTTGCCACTTCGTGGCCCTCAGGGTTCGACCCTGAGTTTGTCGAAGGGTCGAAGGGCCAAGAAAACATGCCAGCCTGGTTCTATCTGCTTCGTCTCAAATCTCAAAACCTCTACAGCGGAAGCACACGATCTCTCGACAAAAGAATCAGCAGCCATTTGGCTGGCAGAGCCTGTCGAACAACCAAAGTCGATCGCGCAGTCGCCTTAGTCTATTCCGAAGAGTTCGCATCCTACAAGGAAGCCTTTCGCCGCGAGCAACAAGTGAAGCGTTGGAGTCATGCAAAAAAAGAATCTCTGATCTCAGGTGATTTGGATCGGCTCAAGAAACTTGCGAAGCGAACAAAAGCCTGACCCAGATAGACCAAGCGGGTCACCCCACGAGCAATGGAGGGGTTCCCGTCCAGTCCCTGTGGAGTCTGTTGTAGCTCTTCGCAAATTCGGCATACATCTTCTGCGAAGCATTGTTTGCCACTTTGTGGTGTTCTCAGGCGCATTCGAGTATGAACACCTCTCTCCGCTTTCCCTGGCAACAACCGTCGTAGTTACCCATCATTGATTTTGTCGTAATGCCATTGTATGTTTGCGGCAATACCATCATACTGCACCGTCGAAGCGACTGACATGTCCCCCCCCTCACGGACATCCTGCTTCGAGCATACTCCTGATCGATCCACTTGGAATCAATGCAATGGTAGGCCAAACCATATCTCACTACAAGATTCTCGAGAAACTCGGCGGTGGCGGGATGGGCGTTGTCTACAAGGCCCATGACCTCAGGCTTGATCGCGCAGTCGCATTGAAATTCCTCCCCCCCGAGATTACTCTCGATCTGAAGGCGAAAGAGCGTTTTGTGCAGGAAGCGAAGGCAGCATCTTCCATAGACCATCCGAATATTTGCACAGTCTATGATGTGGAAGAAGCGGCTGACGGACGAATGTTCATCGCGATGCCCTGCTATGAAGGGGAAACGCTTAAAAAGAAAATCGAACGAGGTCCTCTTCAGCCAGCAGAAGCGATCGATCTGGCGAGTCAGATCGCTCACGGCCTTTCCGAAGCTCATGGGCATGGTATTGTTCATCGGGATATCAAGCCGGCCAACATCCTGATTACGAAGAACAAGGTTGTGAAAATCCTCGATTTCGGTCTCGCAAAGCTCGAAGGCTCATTTGACATCACCAAAAGCGGAAGCAGACTCGGCACAACCACGTACATGGCGCCGGAGCAGGTGCGGGCGGAACATGTCGACCACCGAGCCGACATCTGGTCGCTCGGAGTCGTGCTCTACGAAATGTTGACAGGGAGAACACCCTTCAGCGGCGACAATGAAGCAGCGATCATGTACTCGATCGTGAACGACGAGCCGCCGTCCATGCGTGCGCAGAATCCGGAAATCTCCCAACAGTTGGAGATGGTCGTCAATCATGCCATCTCAAAAGCGAAAGGTGATCGCTACCAGGCGATGCACGAGTTTGCCAGTGATCTAGAAGCCATGAGAAGCCCTTCATCTGTTTCAGGCTCGACCATTGCGGAAGCTGCTGCTGCGACGAGAGCGAGAAGTCGATTCATGAGAACCATGGTTGTGATTGGATCGTTGGCGTTGATTCTAGCTGTGGTCTACTATATTCTTCAGCCCATCCTTGGTGATGAGGCGCTTGCATCCCACCCGGAACGTGTGTTGACCATATCGTTTGAGAATCTGAGCGGTGACACAACTCTCAATTATCTACAGAAGGCCATTCCAACGCTGTTGGAGACGCGGCTCGAGCAATCACGATATATTCAGGTAGTCACTCAGGAACGCATGCGCGATATCATACGGAACATGGGGAAAGGATCGCAAACGTATGTCGACGCGGAGCTTGGCACCGAAATCTGTTTGAAAGAGGGGATCCGCGTACTGATTTCGGGAAGCTTTACCCGCGCAGGCGACTTGTTTGTCTCAAACATGAAAGTCCTAGACCCCACATCGAAGAAGGTGTTGAAAACAGCTGAGGCAAAAGGAAAGGGAGTTGAGAGTCTTCTTGCGAGCCAGATTGATGAACTGAGCAAAGCAGCGGAGAGCGGGATAGGCCTCTCGCAGCGCAGGATTCAGGAAAACGATCGTCCGGTTGCCCAACTGACCACGGAATCCCCTCAAGCCCTTGATTGGTACCTGAAAGGAAAAGAGGCTGAAAGCGATTACCGTTGGGCAGATGCTGCACAGTGCTATCGAACAGCCATAACTCATGATTCGTCATTTGCCGCTGCGTATTGGAGCATGTTCACTTGCGAGGACAACGCAGACAATCCGACCGTCGCCTACGAAGCTCTCAGAAAAGCAAACGAATGGCAGTGGCGTGCGTCCGACAAAGTGCGGCTTCTCATCGAAGCAGACTATGCCGGCTTCATTGAGAGAAATCGAGAGAAGCGGTTCTTGATACTGAGCAGAATCGTCAAGCTCTACCCGCTGGAACGAGACGCGTATGAATCCCTATTCTACGTTTATGCGGCACTAAAAGATCGCAATCAAGCGCAGGCTATGTTGAAAAAAATCATTGAGCTCGATCCAACAAATGAAATGGCGCTCAACGAATTCGTGCCCGGTGAACGCGATACCACGGTCGCGTTTTCCTACCTTAAGAGAATCGTCGACGCTCACCCGAAGAATACCAATGCCCTCGATACATGGGCAATGAGATACTTCTTGCTCGGCATGTATGACAACGCTCTTGGGAAGTTAAAGGAGTATGCTCAACGCGACACGTCAAGTCGCGAAACCTGGAACGTTTCCTATATTCTTGCGTGCAAGGAAAATCTTGAGGGAGCTCTTGCCGTACTCCCACCCAGTGCGAGACTCTCACGCGGATTTTACGAGTACCTCCGTGGCCGTGAAGGATCGGCGCTGGAGAACCTTCGACGAACCAAGGCCACGAACGAAGCGAGGGCGGCCGAAGATATCGCCCGGCTTGTTGCCGGGTGGATCCATCTCGAAAAGGGACGGTTCAAGGAAGCACGAAAGCAGTTTGAGCTTTATGCGGATTCTGCTGAAAGGCACGGAGCGCTTGCGAAAACACCGTTCAGTCGCGACAAGAACCCGTTCTACCATTTCTCTCTCGGGTATGTGGACGTTGCAAGTGGAAACCTCAAGAGCGCGCGGGAACACCTTAGCGCGCTACAGATGGACTCGCTCAACCGCCGCATAGATCACAATACCCGAATTGCGAAGCACTACCTGAAAGGGGAAATACTGTTTGCTGAGGGGAAACCTCAGGAAGCACTGGAAAGTACAAAGGGACTCGAGCCCGGTCTGGATGGAAACATCAGCTACGAAACGGACATGGTCAGGTACAATATTCCCCTTTCCTTCAGAGATCTCCGCGCCCGGGTGTGGCTCAAAGTGGGAGGAGTCGATTCGGCGATAACGACGTATGAGCAGTTTATGTCGCCGCGGTCCGGAGGAGGCAGGGTGCACATCATCTCTCCTGTTTTTCATCTGCGCCTGGGAGCCCTTTACGAAAAAACGGGACAGTTGGAGAAAGCGAGAGATCAGTATCAGATCCTTTTGCGGATTTGGAAAAATGCTGATGCGAACCTGCCGGAGTTGGCTGAAGTGCGATCCCGTCTGGCAAAGTTGAAGAACTGAGATCGCGTCCCCCGATAGAAGATTAGGAGCCGACATCATGTCACCCCGAGACGCTTCTGCTCGGGGTCTCAAAGCAAGGTCTACTAGTGATTTCCCGCGCTTTATTGGAGTGACTATGACAATCAGCAGCGATCCCACTTCCCTCCTCGACCGAGTCCGGGAACTGGAACAATTGAATCACCTCGCGCAGGCTCTGAGCTCAACTCTCAGCGTTGAAGAATCGCTCGACGCAATTGTTCGATCATGCCTGACGCTCTGCGGCGCCGAGCGAGCGGCGGTGGTCCTCTTTGACGACGAGAAGAACACGCCCCAAACCCTTGTTCGTTGCGCAGACACGGCTACAGATGGCATCGACCATGCGGTCAACGCCCTTGTTGCAGGATGGATTCAACGGCACAAAAAGACGTTTGCCACGAACGATGTCCTGGCCGAACTGCGATTCCAGGAACCCTCAGAGCGAATCCGCAAACTTGGCCCGGCTCTGGCCGTCCCCCTGATGGACCAGGGAAGAGTGTTCGGAATGATCAATCTCGTGAACTCAAGGGATGGAAACGTGTTCGCTGAGAGCCAACTCAGGGTGGCCGGCATCATCAGCACAATGGCTGCTCAGTGTATTCATCGAGCGAAGATTCATGAGTCTCAGACTGAACATATCGAGCAGCTGAAGTCCACTCTCGCCCGCCAACACGGCGTTCACTCTATTCTTGGTACCAGCAGGGAAATCAAAGCGGTCATTGAGACAATTGTTCTTGTTGCCCCCTCCACTGCCAACGTTCTTCTGATCGGAGAGACCGGAACAGGCAAAGAACTGGTTGCAAAGGCAATTCATTACGAAGGTCAGCGCGCCGAGAAACCGTTCATCGCGATCAACTGTGCAGCCATCCCACACGATTTATTTGAATCAGAGTTGTTTGGCCACGAGCGAGGTGCATTCACGGGAGCGACGGGAGCGTATGCAGGACGATTCGAGCTCGCCAACGGTGGAACGCTCTTCCTGGACGAAATATCCGAGATGCCACCGGCGCTCCAGCCCAAACTTCTTCGCGTACTCGAAGAGAAGAAGTTCCACCGCATCGGATCGTCCGACCAGATCACTGTGGATGTCCGGGTCATCGCTGCCAGCAGCAAAGACCTCGCGAAAGCCAGCCAGGCCGGCGGGTTCCGCGAAGCGCTGTTCCATAGACTCAACGTCATTCCGATTACGCTCCCTCCGCTTCGGGACCGGGTTGAAGATGTTCCCGTTTTGGCAGAAGCGTTTCTCAATGAGTTCAGCCAGGGCTCGAAGCGCTTCTCCGCTGATGCGCTGGACCTCCTGAAGACATTCGAGTGGAAAGGAAACGTCCGGGAACTGCGCAATGTCGTCGAACGCATTTCGATCCTTGTCAAAGATCGTGAGGTCGACTCCTCGAAAGTCCGTTCCTTCTCCTTCGGCGCAGACGGCGTGATAACGACTCGCCTCACATCCGCTTTCCGCGAGTTGCTGCAGGATGCGGACAGTCATGCGAACATCCCCGATCGCGTGGAAAAGGAGCTCATCGGACTTGCACTCTTGGAGTGCTCCAACAACGTCAGCCAGGCAGCGCGGCTGCTGGGCATGGATCGCATGGCGCTCCAGAGACGCGTAGAGAAATTCGGTTTGGATAAGTAGCCGTCGACTTCAGTCGACGACTTTGCCCTCCTTTTTTCCCCATCAACATCTGCTCCTGAACGGTTCTGAGCACCCCCTTTGCTCGGAATCGTTCGAAGCCATCTCCCCGCCCCCAAAATCAAGCAGAATTCTCCGTTTGAGCACTGGCACCAACCTTGCACGATGTTGAGGACGACTTGGGGCCTCATTTGCGGTGCCTATCCAAGTCAATCCGTGACAAATCAACGACTCGCACCGTTACGGCAACTTCCTACACCAAGAAAAGTTTTGAAATGCTATCACATCCCAAGCCTTTTTTGAAGGAGGATTACTATGAGAACCATTGCGACAATTCTTGCGTGCCTGTTTCTGAGCACGGTCATCGCCTCGGGCCAGACCATTTTCAAGAATGCTCAGCAAACGACAGATTTGATTTCAAAGCTACAGCACCTCGAGAGTCTCAAGACAGCCAATCAGGATATGTACGATGTGAAGTACTACGGTCTTGACCTCAAAGTAGATCCTGTGGCTAAGAAAGTCTCGGGGACGGTCACCGTCAAGGCACAAGTCACGGGGACGTCGATCAGTCAGATGGAATTGAATTTGGTTCAGTCTGATACCGTCCTGCAGGTGATGAGCTCCGGACGTTCATTGGCGTTCAGTCATCAGAATGACATGCTGGCGATCACTTTGGACCGCACATATTCCGCCGGTGAATTCGTCTCTGTCGCAGTTACATACCGGTTTTCAGAATCCGGAGTCGGAGTCTATTATGAAACGAGCGCGAGCCAGCCGCTTATCTATAGCTTCTCCGAAGATGATATCGGCGCTAAATCCTGGATCCCTTGCAAGGATCTCCCTTCCGATAAGGCGGACTCTGCAGATATCAAGATCACAGTCCCAAGCAACCTGATCGTCGCCGCCAACGGTACGCTCATCGCGGTCTATGACAGCACGACGACAAAAACATATTGGTGGCACGAGGGATACCCGATCGCCACATACCTGATCTCTTTCGCTGCCCATCCCTACAAGATTTACACTCAATACTACAAGTACTCTCCAACGGACTCCATGCAGATTCAGAACTATGTTCTGCCAGCTAATCTGGCTACGGCGCCTACAACATATGCAAAAGTTCCTGGAATGATCAAATTCATGTCCGATATGTTCGGACAATACCCGTTCATAAAAGAAAAGTATGGCCACGCCGAGGTCATCAACTTCGGATTCGACATGGAGCACCAGACCTGCACAACGGTCGATGTGACCGTCCGATCCGTAGGAGCGATCGCGCATGAGCTGGCCCATCAGTGGTGCGGCGACTTGGTCACACTCAAGGACTGGAGTCACATTTGGCTTAATGAATCCTTCGCCCCCTATATGGCAATCATATGGTATGGTCAGGAATATGGCCAGGCCGCTTTCAACAGCGAAATGAGTAGCCCCCCTATAGGTCCCGGCAAGGTTGTCGATCCATCGAATGCCAACACAGGCAGAGGAGTATGGGTTCTTCATATGCTCAGGCACATCGTGGGTGACAGTACGTTCTTCAACATCATGAAATCATATTTCGCGGATCCTCGATTCAAATATGGAAATGCCACAACAGACGATTTCACAAACATTTGTCAACAGGTTTCCAAAAAAGATCTCCGACGGTTCTTCCAGCAATGGCTCTATGGAGAATATTGTCCGGTGTACGTCAACCAGTGGACTTCCACTCCGAACGGTAGTCAGTATGTGGTCAACCTGACGATTCAGCAGGTGCAATTTCGCACCAACACGATATTTCAAATGCCTATCGATATCACCGTGCGGACCGCCGCCGGAGATACGACAATTGTTGTCTACGACAGTCTGCAGACCCAGAGTTTTCAATTCACAGTCAGAGCACAGCCGACGAGTCTTGTTCTCGACAAGGACAATTGGATACTCAAGGATCCAGCACTTCCTGTAACCAATCCAACATTTGATCGCGGCATTTTGCTCGTCAACGGTGTGGATTTCCCAACCTATACGACCGAAATCACGAGCGCATATGTGGACAAAGCCTTCTCGGGAAAATTTCCAATAACATTTTGGGATTGCTTCGCGACGGCTCCCACGGGCGGCTACCCTGCCTCGCTCCCTGCACCCATAGGTCGCGGCTCGGTCTCACCGGATGTGCTGGGCAAATATTCGACAGTCATCTGGCTTGCCAACGAATACAATGGCGATCAGAAAAACTGGTGGGGCAGCCCGCTGCTTTCCTATCTTCGGGCCGGCGGAAATCTTGTTCTCTTGACACGGTGGGCATGGGATTTTCTCGACTCGACGATGTGCAGCTATCTTGGAATCACGTGGGCTGAAGGCGATGCGCAAATTACTGGCTCTGTCGCGACATATGCGGGCTTGATAGCCATGAGGCCACTCGGCAATCAGATAAACAACGATGTGTTTTCGAAAACACTCACCAATGCCGAATCCAAACTTCTGCTCACAGGGACAGGTTCGTTTACGGGAGACAGGGGAATCGGTGTGTGGAGAAAGCCCGCCGGTGGAGGAACGAGTAGAAGCACAGGAGGACAATTCGTTTTCATCGCTGGCAGGCCGTATCGCTGGAACCATACGGACCTCAAAACGAACATGGAGTTCATACTCAGCAACTTCATGGGAGAACAAGCAACAACCGCAGCGGAAGATGTCTCTGGTATTCCGTTCACGTATAGTTTGTCTCAGAATTATCCCAATCCCTTCAATCCATCAACCACAATCGAATATCAACTCCCAAAACATTCCTTCGTGAAGCTGAAGATCTTCGATCTCCTTGGACGAGAACTGACAACGCTGGTAGATGAACCAAAAGATCCAGGAAAGTATTCTGTGCGGTTTGATGCATTGAGTCTGACAAGCGGCGTGTATTTCTCCAGACTCGAAGCCGGCGACTTCACGCAGACGCGCAAATTACTTTTGCTGAAATAGAGGTGAAGTAAAGGACTCAAAGCTCGGGTTGTGTCACCATAGTTTCACGCCGCAGAGGGGCGGCGAAGCTCTTCACTCAAACTGCCTCCCGGGACAGCGGAACATCCTGGGAGGCGTTGTGTTTCTGACCAGTGGAGAACAAAAAAGCCTCGATACAACACGGGGAATCCGATCGGCAGGAGAAGCAACGACCTGGGGAAAAACAAGAAAACCCGCTGCACATCCCACCAAATGCCGCACTGTGCAGCGGGTTCTCGATTCTCGTGCGAATGAATTCGCAGCGAGTGGAATGGGGAAGTCAACTTGCGCTGAGTGCTACGGACGTCATCCCAGCAACAGTGATCTTCTTCATCCTTTGTTTGAAATCTGTGTCCTCAGAGGGCAAACGCCGCCTTGAGTGAAAACCGCAATGCATCATCGACTGGCACCAACAGCAACGAGGGGCGTTCGATCTTGAACGCCGTGAGGCTGAGGACAAATCCTCCCTCAACGCTGAGCTTATGTTCCCCCCACGTCGCCACACCTCGCATCAGAATGTCTTGTGTGACGCCGTGAAACGTGAGCTTGCCAGACACAACAATGCTATCGGCGGTCTGCGTGACAGATGTACTCGCGAAGGTTACATCGGGATACTTGATCGACTCGATGACCTCCATCGCGTGGGAGTCACGATTCGAATTGCCGCTGTCAAAGGTCATCACATCTACCTGAGCCGAGACACTCTTGATTTCCTTTTTTGCCGGATCGATCTCAACGCGGAACCAACCATCTTTGCTCGTTGATTCCATGTGATGAAGCGTATGCTCGAGCCGGTAAGTGATCAATGATTCCTCTTTGGTGACATCAACAGATTTTGTCTGGGCAAGCAATCCTACGCCAGCAATCAGGAACCAAGCCACCAAAAGATTCAGTTTTGTCATGAATGCCCCTTGATCAGAATGTGACCGTGATCAGTGCCGCTGTCAATGCAACGGTTGTGATGTAACCTGATATTTGATGGATGTGTTCTTTCTGTGTGCTTGATGAACGGCGGCTGATCATGCTTCCGAGGATTGGGGTGACCACCATCCCTGCAAAGTGTACCCACGCGAGAGTCTTATGGATTGTTGTCGTACTGACTTCATCGCGTCGAATGACAGGCGGCGGCGACAGCACGGCAAGCAAGCCAGTAATAGAATACGAAGCAATCGTCCCGGCGACGAACACCTGATGGTAGGGACGATACCCGCTGTTCCCATCGATGATCTTTTGCCCGGCATACACTGCCGATACCATGAATCCGAGAGTCACAAAACCGCCAATCTGATGGGCGACAAGCATTCCCCTTCGGAGACTCAGTTCGCTTGCCCGCGATTCGGGCGTGAGAGGAGAAGCCAGACCTGCACTGCGGAGAAATCCATTCTCACCCCACAGGCCTTTTTCCATGAAGCTCATATTGTTCGGCAGGAGCCTGCGAACTGTCGGCCGAGGGAAAGAATCCGAGATCGCGAGATCCCGATCATAGGATATTTGATCCAGGATCAATTGAGTTCGAAAATCAACCTGAGGTCTAAACATTTGGCTTGGTTGCAGTGGAGTCTCTAGAACGAACTGCGATGAGTCCTCCTGGGCGAGCATTGACTGGATGCTCAGAACGGTGAGAACAGCGATGAGTCCTATGCATTTCATAACCTACCTCCTCTGATATTCCTTTTCGTATCTACTACATTCATGTACACTTCTCAGATACTTGACGCTTTCATCTTATGAGTATACCCTCAGGGACGTCCCATTGAGCGAAGTGTTGTACTTTGTGAGGCCTTGGTTCGCAGGTCCATTGATCAATGAGCCGTTCGTCGCAAAGTTCGATCCGTGGGCCGGACAATTGAAGCGATTGTTTCTCATGTCGTATTGGACGGTAGAGCCGGCATGCGGACAGACGCTATACACCGCCACATATTCCCCAGCTGTCGTCCGGGCCACGATGATGCCGTTGTTGTAGACATACCCCCCGTTCGTTTTGAGGGCACTGTTTGGGGCAGCCGTAAGGTCGAGCGTGAAATCGACATTCGTGGGGGCAGCAGATACTGGGTTTGCGACATTGCAGCCCTCAAAACAACTACTGTACG
>JBGPAN010000088.1:0-10687 GCA_041480785.1 Bacteroidota bacterium
CTGAAAGCGGGAGATTCTGGAGACGTGCCCATCGTGCACAAGAAGTGCCGACAAGCTCTCCCGAAAGAGAATAGACGGTGTACTGTTGTTTGACGCTATTAAGATAGACAATTTCTGCATCAGTTCAAAGGAGAATCTGGACCTTATGACAAGTGTCGGATAGAACGTGTCATACCGATGGAAGCGTCGAACCAACGGCTTCCACTGCATCTTACAGGCACGCAACTTATGGTCTTTGCGATAGTCCAAACAACGGAAAACGCCAGAATGATTGAGCGAGCTCTCTACATCTTACCAATCATAGTTTCACCATTGCCTCTACAGCGAGCGAGTGTCGGCTTGCTCTGTTGGGCGAAGTTGGTATGCGACCATAGGAAATGAGTCACAAGATTGCGTCACTAGAGGTTGCTGAAAAAGGCCTGTGGTTCGGCAAGCTGCTAGCTCCGGATGTTTCAAAAAAATCCTGCCGAACTTCACGGTGAGATAGACCACGGCGACGATGAATCCTGCTATACCAACCACGGATATCAGTGGATACAAAAGATTCTTTCTTGAATCAAAAAAGAAAGCGGTCGTTGTGAGTATTTGATCATGTTGAATAACACTGGAATAAGGTCGGCTGTTGACATACCCGCCGGCGCCGACGACATTTGATGAATTGGTCAACCGGAAGCTCTCTGGCTCGGCGATACATTGGAAAACCACCTGATGATCAGACGTACCGATGAGAAATCCCGGCCAGCTTTCGCCAACCGGGACTCTTCCTTCGCAATTCTGAGTATCCCTGTTCAGTTCAAGTAGTCAATCTTCTTCACATACGAGTTATAGATTTTCCAATTCCCATCAACTTTTCTCAGCGTGTGCACGAAGTCGATCTTGTTGTCCCTGAACGCCGGGCCTCTCACTTTTTTGGTAGTTTGAACACACTCTACTCTTGCTTCATCGTCGGTCTTCGAAATCACTCTCACACTGTCGAGCTCATATTGTAATTCATAGATCTCAAAAAGTCTTTTCGCGATCTGTTCCGTTTGCTCATACGATGCACTCTGCTCGTCAATCGTAGCCATCGCCTTATCCAGATCTTTGTTGTTCATAGCCTTGATGTTTTCCTGGACTACTGATATCGGATCATTTGGAGTCTCGGTTTCTTGAGCACACCCGGGAACATCAGTGCTCACAAGGATGGCTACGAAGAATCCGACAAGTATTCTATTCATTACTCGATTTCTCCTTTCTTCCTGCTTTCAAATTCTCTGCTTCGTGGCGCTCGAATCTTGCTTCGCACAATGCAGCTGTTCACGGACGTCGGCCAAGACTTTGCTCCACAAGGTGCGTCTTTCTGCGGTTCTCTTTCCATCGTGTGAGCAATCGACTGCGAATACATCCTCTGCCGCACGAAGAAGAATGGGGCCACAGTCAGTGGCGCGAGCAGGAGAATCTGTGTCGAAACTCGCCACCGCGACATTGGACCCATGGCTGCCTCCTTCCCGCCTTCACCCAACTTCTCAAGAATGCGGAAGGGCGAGAATGTCTGCCCGATCATGGGAACCTCCTCAGGTGGGAATCGGCAATCCAAAAGGATATAGAACAGCAACAGCCGGAAAACGTTGCCTGACTAACTCACTATTGTCCAAAGTGAAAGCCAACTGCGAGGACAGCCAGGGAGAAACGAGTGGCCGCTCGGCTACAGCCTGCATCTCGCCAATCTTGAAAACCGTACTCTCGAGAGTTATGTCCAGGGAGAGCGTTTGGCCGGTCCGAATAACGACGTTTCTCGTGACTTTCTCGTAGCCGATGAATGAGAACTTTACGTCGTATGTGCCGGGGGGAAGATTCCGTAGTGTGTACCAACCTTTGTCATCGGTGCTTGCGCCGCGGCCGGTCTCTTTGACAACGATGTTCGTGCCAGAGAGAGGCTCCCCCTCCTTCGAACTCACCCTGCTACAAACAGGGATCAGTTCTTGCTGAGCAGCGACGGTATTGAGAACAAGCAGAAGCGCAGTGAGGACAGAGAATGGAGTCAAAGAAATCACTCGATTTCTTGCAGTCACCGGAGTGTAGTTCTGATGCAGCAATCTGCACCTCACCCTGTGAAACAAGACGCCCATTGCTGAGAGTTGTCTTGAAACAATGATCGCATCGGTCTTTGGCTCAGACCAACGCGCGCGGTGTTTGGATGGGACAACAAGAGAAAGTAATAGACGCTCGCGTGAATGTCAACGTCCGGAGCGAGGCTTGAACCCAAGTCAGCTGTTTCTTTGTTATGGGAATGTCGCCTGCGATTTACGCCTCATAGAGAGCAACTACGGCGTCGTCCGTTGCTCCAGTAAGAGGCCAAGCAGTTCAACTCGCGCGTCGTACCTGATCAATTCTGGTCAACCGGTCTGTAGAAGAATTCACATCACGAAGAGATTGAAGACAATCTGCAGATCAGATACCCCTTACACGGCGGCATCAAGCGCCAGCTGCGAGCGACACCTCAGAGCTCACTTGCTTGAACAGTAGGAATTTCAGGTAGTAGATCACGTGTAAGATTGAGGAGGAAGGACACGAGAAACTCACGTAACACCCTACGAGGACACTTTGTCAAGTCGCTCGACGCACCACCGTTCCCAATTGTGCACCGATTCTCGGCTACGTGGGGTCAGAGTCTTACCACGTTTGGGACTTCGAGGGGACCTCTCCCTCCGCACGACAGATACGGAAGCACTACAATTACCGGAAGGTATTTCATTTCCTGCATAGGCATCATTGGGGACTAACGCTACATTCCCGCGTCCCAATGATGAACTGACGGCATAGATGAACAAGAAGCAGCATGCCGACAAAAATAGAAGTATTCCTGTTCCAAACGTTGGCCGAAAAAATGATCAATTAGTTATCTTCATAGCTGACCCATACAGGGCTTGACCATGCCATTTCCCCTGTTGGATAGGCCCATGCCCCCCTGCCAAATTCATCAACTTGTGTTACCCTCACGTAATAAAAACAGTCTCCGGAGAAGTCTTTGTCAATGTAGTCGAACGAGACTGTCTCGCGCCCGATTGCTTTTGAACAAATAACGTGATAGCCGGCAGTGTCCCCTTTCACAATTTCTATTCTCTCAAGCATATTTGTGCCGGCGACTCGGACTTTCAGATGCGTTGGTCCTTTCGTGTGATATTCATCTCCCATGAGATGATCGTCACTGGTAAAATCGAGAAGGATCCGCGTACCGGTTGTAGCATACGTTCGTCTATGCTGGAATGCATCCCACAAATCGTCGCGGTTGTTTCCTTCAGAAACGACTGCAGCAAGTCCGGCAGTATGCTCAGTATAGAGCGTAAAATTGTTAAGCCCTGGTCTCCCTGTGTGATTATCCGAAGAACCTATAACGCCTATCCTATGCCCGTGCGCCCATGCATAGTGATAGCTCCAGGGATTATCGATACCCAGTTCAAACCTCTGCAAATCGTCGTTAGGTTTCAACAAGAAACGGTTGTTCCAGAGCGAATACATTTCGCCGATCTTCCTGTACTTGTTGCTAACGTGATCCCATATTTCATGATCGTGTTGTGCCCACATCGAGTGCGGTATCATAAGTGTGGGTTTATTCTGCTGGTCGAAACCTTTCCATAGATCTGTTTTTGTCGGATAGTCAAAACGGTTCAGCACTTTGCTTCCTTTTTCTTTATACAGAATTACATGATGCCCCTCTCGAGGCGCGGCAGTCCATTCGTATGCATAGAAGGTCGTAAACTTACCAGGATCAACAAAGGAATCGCTGATCTGCTGGCTCTCCGCCCAACCAGAATCTGTAAACTCAACGGCGTCATGCTCGGATGCGGATGCAAAGTCTAACCTCATAATATCCCTTACGTATCTATAAGCCTCTTCTTCGGAAATGAATTGTCCCCTATGATCTCCTCCCAGATCCCTGAGGGCAAATTCCTTATTGTCAATTCCCGTGCCAGTATGGAAATGTGTGTCCCCAAAGTAACGCCTGTAGCGGGGACTAACGCTCGCAACCTCGGTATAGTTGTGTCTTCCCTTCAGTTCGCCGTCGGTTACATCGATTCGTTGAAAACCGATTGTCTTGAATCTCAATCCCTTGAATACATGCACACCCGAGTCGGCACGTGCAAAAGAATAGGAGGCTGGAATGATAGCAACGGAATCTGAAGATTTGAAACTCAGTGTGCTCAGATAGTCTGTGGCTCTATTTCCGTATCTATCCATCAAGACTACTGCCATTTCAAATTCTTCATCTACTTTGAGATCGGCAGGGGTAACCACCAACATGACTGAGGCCGGTTCGGGGAGTATTTTCATTTCCGGGTATTCTCGAGTTCTCAACCATCTATCTTTTGCTGATTCGCGCCATTGTGTTCTGATTGATAGTTTCCAGCAGAGGCTCTGAACATTCCCGGAATATTCAACAAATACTTTCCCGCCCGGAGGCAAATGGTTGTCCTGCAAGATGCACTCGATTATCCCGTTGCGCGCGCCGTAAATGTTTATTGATACCCTAGCCCCGCTTGACGCTGAAGCCGAAACATATCCCCCTGATGCTGGTGACGTTGTTTGAGGAGTATTCCAGAAAGACGGTTTTGTTTCAAGATAGGCCACAGGGAGTTCAAACCGCACACCTCCGCCTACACTCATCCCAGAACTGCCCAGTGTGAAAGTAAACTGTATTTTCTGATAGGAACCCGCTACCGCTTCCTTGGGTACTATCTGCATTCTCGCTTCATTATCCATGGTTTGTGAATAGAGGATAACAGTAAGCGAGTAGTAGATAACTATGAACAACAATCTTGATTTCCCCGGTGAACAAGAGGTTTCGAAAGAATTCATGGATTTGCCTCGCCAAGGAAATTACGAACGAAAAGATGCAGTTGGTTGGTTTTCATGAAACGATGATGGCAGCTACGAGTTGTTCCCTTTACAAGACCTGATGTCACCCAGATATTTCGGACACGAGAAAAGGTGATATCGTACACGAGGAGTTGACCAGGCCCTCGTTGTGCGCCAATGCAAAGTTGGCCATTTTGTTCAGCCATTCGCAAGCTGAGAGGAAAACGTACCTCTGGTGACGCTGGACGATATCCAAAAGGGTCAGGAAAACTCACATCGTGGATCAGACCGGAATGTCAAAGGTGGGCACGGTGTCCGGCTACAAAACTACTATTGCCTTGAACCAAAAGCAAACAGGAGTCAGATTAGGTGGGAGAACTTAAGATATCACTGAAGAATTTCGGTCTAAGACAGAAAAATCCCCGCTGGCTTTCGCTAACCGGGATTCTTCTGCGATTCTTGCACTACAAGAGAGCGTTTTTCTCAAGAAGCCTCAAGGTGACAGATCTGCTCCCTGCTGCAGCTGCAAACTCGCATTGCAGCTTTCAAATGGCGTTGGAGAGGAATAGAATACTATCGTGTGCGGGTACATCGAGGAACTCATGACGAAGTAATCGCATGGGAATTGCTCACTTCAATACGAAGCCCCGACCCTCTTTTCAGAGAGTCGGGGCTTTTGGTTGCAGAAACGAAAATCCAGAAGAGGCGTTACGTAATGTATCCAAGGAAGCGTTGGCTTGCCCGCTTCAATGAAAAGTGGAGCGATTCAGAATGAAAATCTCTGCTTGCAGCACGCTGCTGAGCCGGGTTCATCCCGGCAGAACTTCTATTTACGAATGAGGTTGTAGCGCGAAGCGGGCTCTTTCTCCATTTCCTCATAAAGAAGATGAGAAAGGAATCGAAAACCGTGGACACATTCGAACAACCACACCTCAACCCACTTCAGAGGGTTCCAGAGGTAGAGATACCACCGCCGCCAGATCCGCTCAACGTAGAGTCTTGTAAAAGCACCGGCGAACGGATTTCGCTTCCTGAACCAAAGACGCAACAGAGACGGGACCTTAACCTCCGGCATCTCGAGTGAGAGCTTCGCATAGAATCCTGCAAGTTCTTTCGTGCTGAGATCCCGCCAATCAATGATGTCTTGTTTCGTCTTTGAGATGAATTCGTGTAGTGCCTCTTCGATTCTGCTCTTCTGCCGGCTCCGGAGCCAAACTTCTTCGAGTTGGAAAAACAGTTTTACCATCCCCCACACGCGGAACGTGAGAACTTTCGTCCGATTCAACCAGAATGGAACGAGCGCCTCCTGCGGGAAACCCGCCCGGCGCTCGTTTCGCCGCCGGACAGTCCAGAATCCGCAATTCATGGGATTCAGGCCTTCGATACGTGATGCATAGAGATACCAGGCAAAGAAGGAGAGCCTCTCTCGATAATAATGCTGGTCCCGTTTCCAGAGCTTAAGAACGTTGACCATATGATCAGTGGAGTAAAATTGCTCCCATGCATTTCGGTATGCTTCCCTCAGCTCATCACAAGACATGCGCTCCGGCTTCACAGCGACGTGTGCTGAATCGTACGTGTTGAAATCTTCATGCATCCATCGCCTCTCCCGCCACCATCGCTGGTGATCTTTTGAGCCGGGAAGCGGTGAAAGGATGTAGAAAGAAGCAGAATCGAACATCATACGCTGAAGCTCGGCAATGTCCTGTTTGAGACTCGCCGGCGTATCAAATGGTAATCCGAGAATATACCCTGCGTGACAGGTAATGCCGAGTGAGTGACAATGGTCGATGAGGTCTTTGTACTCGGAAACCTGGTTCTGATACTTGTCCTGAGAACGGAGATTTTCCCGGTTCACACTTTCCACACCGAAAAACACTTGATTGCAGCCCGCGCGCGCTGCGAGTTCAAAGAAATCTCCGCCGGGCATTTTCCGGGCTGCGAGATCGCTCTGCATCATAAATGTGAACGGAATTTGTTCTTCTTCGCGCATGCGGATGAGTTCTGAAAAAAGCTCCCGCCATCGCGGATTTCGTGCAGTGTTATCGTCTGTAAAGAAAGAGTGAGAAACGCCCGCCTCGCGATAACTCTGCCTCACGAATTCGACAACTTGTCCTGGATCCCGGTACCGCATCGTCCGGCCTTGTACGTTAATGATGGTACAAAAGTCACAATTGAAGACACACCCGCGCCCCGTGTCAATGGTGGTAAATCGTGATGAGAAATTCTCAAATTCATCCCTCGTAATGCGAGGTATCGGGACATTGAGCAGGCTTGGTGGGGGATTTAAGAGATTGTAGAGAGGTTGAGCCTTGTCCCTGAGGACATCTTCTACGATCGCAGATAATCTTCCCCCTTCAACCTCTCCGGCGACAAGAGTGATCCCCATCGACATTGCAGCCCTGAGATCGGCTGTCACACCGATCATAGCGAGCATGCCGCTCACGTGGAAACCGCCGATGAGTACCGGGATCCCATGCGGCCGAAACTTCGATGCGATATCCAAAGCCCGAGGGTACTGGTTCGATTGTACACCAACAAGCATGACAATAGACTTCACTCCAGGACGCTTTGAATCGCGAACGACTTCTTTCGCAGGTATCCATTCAATTGCTTCGTCAATCTTTCGGATTTTGAGTGAGACTCCTCTGAAGAAAGGCTCGTTCGCAAGATCCTGCACGAGCGTGCCAACCTGTGTCAGAGTATTGCTGCGGATGACACCGATGCGTGTTTTGATCGGGTACCCATCGTCTGTGTAGTTGGTGGGGCGGATCAGCGTAACATCCAATTCGTGAACTCCATAGTCTTTCATCGTCTGGAGATCGGTTTGCGTATCTTCAAGCCGCCTTGCTTCGTTCCTTGCAGCGAGTCCTGGCATAGTTCTTCCTTCTGAGAGTTGGGGGTATAGCAATTGTGCGACCGCCTTCGTAGGGCATGCTGACACTCATGGATCAATCACCGATGAGTCAACGAGCTCCCCGTTGAGTTCATCATAACAATGACCATACACCCACGACGATCTCATCGAGAAAAGTGAATCAGTGTTTTCGGTGCTGAAATTGATATCCTTCGCTCCTTGCTTTGCACAGTCATTACCTGAAATGCCGAATCAATTTCGATAATGTCGCCCCCAGGTCCGTAATGCACAATTCGGCCCGTTGAATCGTATCGATAGAGCGAAAGATTTCTGGTGTATGCGCTGTGGTCGTGTGCCTTCTTCGCTGTGTGTACCCCCCTGCGAATGAAAGTCCAAAGAAAAGATAGAGGAGAGAAGTTCATACGAAGATTTCAATGAGTGTGAATGTGCGACAGGTGAGAGGGCAGCTATCCGGTCGGACAGACTTGCAGTAAAACAATGCCCTCAGACCGATTCTCCGCTTTCTCCTCCATCATCCTGCCAGCGGGAATCATCCTTCAGATCGGTGGATTTTATCTTCCTATCTCCCGGTTGCTTTGGTCTTTGAATACCCGAGGCCTTTTCATCGTGTTGCCAAATGGACTTCAGTCCGTTCAACCATTTGTAGAAATCTTGTTCAGGGTCTTGAAAAGGGGGTGAACTCCCCCTGTGGTTCGCTTGAGTATTGTCATTCTTCAGGACCAATCTTCCTTCATTGATGCGTTGTCCTCCTATCGCAGTAACAAGATCTCAAATGAGAGGCGAAACTATTCAGCCGCTGCGTGCGGATCATTTTCGTTTTCTTGGCGACGTCTTTGATTTCATCCGACGTTTGTCAGATTTTTTCTTGTTGCTCAATGCTTCATGCAGTTTTTCCAACTTCCTATGGGCTTGTTTGAGCTGTTTGACGATAATTCTGTACTCATCCACACGGTGCCTGGCTTCATCTTTGGCAATCCCATATTTCTCTTGAAGCCTTCCAGCGAGCTCCTCGTACTTGCCCAAGATTGCTGACAGTTCGTCGTTCATCACTTTTCCCCAATGATGAACGGCTTTTCCTCTTTGCTGCTTCCATTGTCCTTCCAGACGATCCCAGTTCACGGTGTATCCTCCCAATGTTTCAAATGATTCTGGTTTGGCGCCTGTGTGCGCATATTACTTTCACCCGTCACCCTTCTTGTACCGCTTGTTCGAGAAGGGGTATGCCGTCCCCCTGCGAGCACGAATTATTCCCTTCTGAACTCCGAAAAAACAATACCGATGATTCTGCGAATTGGAAATAGCTCAAAAGGATGAAAAAAGGATTAATACCTCGGGAGGGTGAATATTGCTGTATTTTGGGGGGATGGTGGCTCGCACGAGAGCTTTACACTGAGGACCTTTTGGTGATATATCCATTATCTCTGGCATATGCCAAGAGTTTTTTCTTCAAGAGTTTCCGACTCCGATGGAGGCGGGAACGTACGGTACCCATCGGACAACCAACAGTCTTTGCGATTTCTTCATAGGTGAGCCCCTCAACGTCACTGAGAAAAATGATGTCTCTGAACGTATCTTTCATGGATTCGATGGAACGAATGATCTCATCTCCGAATACTTCATCGTAGGTCTTTGCCATCATATGCCTGTGGGCGAACAATGTTTCTTGTGTCATGCCATGAGGCAAGTGATATTCTTCATAGCACACTTTTGTCGGTTCGTTCTTTCCCTTCCTATAACGGTTTATGTGTGAATTCTTCATGATTCGGCATAACCATGCCTTGATGTTCGTCCCTTTTTCAAAATGGCCCCAGAATCTATATGCTTTGAGATATGTGTCTTGCAGGAGATCTTTAGCATTCTCAGAGTCCATCGTCAGATGCAATGCGTAATTCTGCAGAACAGGCATGTGCCGGAGAGCCGCCTGTTCAAAATCATCATGGTTCATCATAGCGTGTGTTCCTTCCCTCTTTAGATTGCACAGTCCGACAATTGCATTACAGCAATGTTATCCTCATCCCTGAAATCCATCCGATTTCGGTAAGGTAGGCCTCCCTCTGACAACGCCGAAAACATGCCAATGATTCTGCTAAACAGAAATAGCTCAAAAGCATGAAAAAGGTATTAATCCCTCACAACCCCCACAGCAAGGAATGAGTTGGATGAAGTCCATCGCAAGCAGTGGAACCCAGGAAAACGGATGTCTTTTCTTGAAACGGGATCGGACCGTTGACTCCCCCGCGGCAGTAGCGGGATTGTCATGGATGAAGAGAGGATTACTGGGTTGGGTGGAAAGAGAGGTTCAGCGAGATCTAGGAATTGTCTTCGTGGACGAAGTTTGCCAGCTGGAGACGACTATGCAGCGCCAGTTTTTCCATGACGTTATGCACGTGGCTTTTCACCGTGTGGGTGGCAATGTTGAGCCCCTGAGCAATTTCTTTGTTGCTCAGACCGTCGGCAATCAGCACTATGATTTCACGCTCGCGCTTCGTCATTCGCACTACATTGGTCGTTTTTCCTTTCCTCTTCGTGAGAGCAAGCTCAACCACATAAGAAAAGAGTGAATCGGTCAACGATGGCGGAAGGACTTTTACTCCTTTTGCTACTGATCGTATGGTCCCGAGGAACTCCTTTACCGTCGCGTCTTTCAGGATGAAACCCGATGCCCCTGCCTCTACAAATTCAAGAATATCGGATTGTGATGGAATGAAGCCCATCCCGATCACCCTCGCTTCGGGAAGGTTTTTCCTTACCGACTCTACGACAGACAGTTCGTTGAAATTCTTCAGACCTACATCCAAAAGAATGACATGAGGTTTTGTCTGGCTTGCTTTCAGCAGAACATTGTTGCCACTTCCTATGGTGGACACAACATGCATATCCGCCTGCCCATCGAGCATGATGGTGAGTCCATCGCGCAAAACGCGATTATCTTCAATGATGAGTATTCGGATTTTTTTCATTGTCTACGGCGCC
>JBGPAN010000089.1:0-10672 GCA_041480785.1 Bacteroidota bacterium
AGCAGCTCATGCGTCAGGATATCGCCGCTTCGGATATGCTCGATGCTATCAACAAGAATGGTTTCATTGCTCTCGATGTTCACTTCGATACAGGCAAATCCACCATCAAACCAGAATCGGGACCCATCGTCGAGCAGATTGTGCAACTACTCAAGGACAACGCAGATCTCAAATTGAGCGTGGAAGGTCACACGGACAACGTCGGCGATGCGAAGAGCAACCTGAAGCTCTCAGAGGATAGAGCCAAATCGGTCGTTGCTGTCCTGACAACAGCGGGCATACAGGGATCGAGGTTGAGTGCAGCAGGTTTTGGTCAGGATCGACCAGTTGCCGATAACAGAAGCGAAGAAGGACGCGCGAAAAACCGTCGCGTCGAATTGGTGAAGAAGTAGTACAATTGATGAGCTTGAATCAAATGCTTTGATGAGAGAGTGTGGTGTCAAGAGCCCTATAGCGGGGCTCTTTTTTTGGCCCGCTTACTCTACAACATTGTGTTTGGCGTCTCAGCGGTGCTTGAAGAAGCCCGAACCATTATTAAAACAGCCCCACAATGGGGGCTGCCTTCGTACAGGAAGATCACGGATGTCTTAAGGATCTTATAGCGACTGGATGATATCGCGAACCTTCTCAGTAATGGCTCTGAAATCAATTTTGCCGCTTCCTGTTTTCGGCATTTCCGGCATGACAACGAACTTGCTCGGCATCGCAATATTGGGAAGTTGTTCTGCCATCTTCTTCAACGTGGCCTTTTCATCAATAGGCTGGGTGACCGTGGCAACGATCTTGGATCCACGAAGAGAATCGGGGACCTCGACGACGCAGCACTCAACATCTTGTGGGAGAAGCTTTTCGAGAACGTCCTCAACTCTGATCAGCGAAACCATCTCGCCGCCGACCTTCAGGAAACGTTTCAGTCTCCCCACATGCCATAAGTAACCCTCTGCATCCAGATAGCCCATGTCACCCGTGTCATACCACCCGTGGCGGATACTCAGAGACGTCTGCTCGAAGTCATCAAAGTATCCTTTCATGACGTTGTCCCCCTTCACGAGGATCTTCCCGATCTCTCCAACAGCACAGGGCTCGCCAGACTCGTAGTTCTCAACCCTCACCTGGACACCATCGATCGGACGCCCCACACTCCCGGGTCGGTTGTGTTCAAGTGAGTTGACCGTAATGGCGGGACTCGTCTCGGTTGTTCCGTATGCCTCAAGCAAGATCTTGTCATGTTTCTCGGAGAAGGCTTTGCGGAGAGCATCCGGGCACTTGTCGGCGCCCGAGAGGAGGATTCGGACTGTGGAGAAGTCGCCCGGCTTGGAGTTTCTCACATATCCCCAGAAAAAGGTCGGAGTGCCTGCCATCAATGTCACTCGCTCTTCCCGAACAATTTCGCAAATTGTCTTGAAGTCGAGAGGATTTGCATATGTCACAATCGTCATTCCATCTGCAAACGGAACCCAGAGATTTGCAGTTTGACCGAAAACGTGGAAGTAGGGGAGGTTTGCCAGGAACGTATCTTCAGCCGAGAAACCGATAGCTTTTTTCAAAGCAACAATGTTTGAAGTAATGTTCTTGTGAGTCAGCTGTACTCCTTTTGGCTCCTTCTCACTGCCGCTCGTGAACAAGATGAGAAGTGTATCATCCTCGTTCCCTTCGTGGATGCTCTTGAGGATGCTTTCGACCGGGCGTCCTGCTCTGAAGGCCGCCTTGATCTTGTCGAAGAAGCCCACCGACTCCATGATATCTTCGAGGAACACCATGCCGTCAATTTTAGGGCAATTGATCTTTTCGCAGAGCGCCTTGGAAGTAATGATCGTCTTGAAAGCGCACTTCTTCTGAGCAAACTCGCAGTTTGCGGCTGCGCCGGTGGAGTAGTTGATCATCACGGGAACACGTCCGCTCATCAGCGTTGCCAGGATTGCCAGCACAGAGCCGGCAGAGTTCGGCAGCATGATACCCAGGAACCCCGGGGCGTAGCCCTCGAATTTCTTCGTGAGCATGAGAGAGCCAATCAGTGCCTTTTTGTATGTGACCCGGCGATTGAGCGTCCTGTCGATGATTGCCAGCTTCGTCTCGTACTGTTTTGCAGTTCGGACAAATTGCTGATGTAAAAGCATAGTATCCCCGTGCGATTGTTATTAATCGGAATCGTTCTAGAGTCTATCCAATTGTCAGCGTCCTAGGATGGTAGGACAAAGGAAATCTGAGAGGAATCCAACTTCGCGTCAATATCGGCTGAGTGTAAGAGAATTGAACCTGCATCTTTCGATTTTCAGCCCCAGATGCCACATGGACAGCGGTAGCATTTCGGGTGGCATTGATGCCGGACTTGGTGTCTGCAGGCGTGTAAAAGTAAGAACCTTTGAATTCAAGGGCAAGGAGAAATGTGAAGAAATAGAGCTCATTCGCAAAGATTCTCTATGGGTTGATTTTGCTGATTGGTATGCTTGCGGAGCCTATGCTTCCCAGAAACCTAGGTATGATACCAAGTTCGACCGCATGGATTTCTCGTGACATGGATCTTGAACGCCAAAGTGCGGATCGATTTTCTTGATTTGATGCTATAGCCTTCAAACCGAGACTGCAAGAATTGCCAAATGGCCATTTTGGTGGGCCGTGTGCTTGACGCGCGCTCAACACCGTGAGAATGTCAGGACGTGTAAGCCGGCTGGTCTGTGATTTGTGGGGAGCAGAAGTCTCTTTGTTGCGGGTTGCTGAAGAATGGCGCATCGGTGTCAGAGCCCTGCCAACGACGTTACTTTAGAATTAGCATCCTCTTGGTCTCGAGCCGGCTGTCAGCTTCCAACCGATAGAAGTAAACACCGCTTGGAATGCGGGATGCGTTCCAACTCACCGAGTGCTGACCGGCACTCTGTTGTGCGTTCACCAACTTCTCAACGTCCTGACCGAGCGCGTTGAAAATCCTGATCACGACGAACGCATTGCCCGGAAGATCGTACCGGATCGTCGTCGCGGGATTGAATGGATTGGGGAAATTCTGATAAAGGGCGAGTGTTCTCGGAGTTGACTCAATGGATTCGAGTGCTGATATGGTTCCGAAGTAGCCAAGGATCCTGCCCAGAAGTTGCGACCGCAGACTTTGAGGATAGACTGTTTCGAACGGAAAGCCGAGGACAATCGACATCCCAGGCTTCGTCCCCGATGGAAAGTACCCTTGATAGGAGACGCCACTGAACCCGCCTGAAGTGTCGAGGTTTACGTACTTCGCACATCCAACAGCGCCAGGAACCGGACTGATGACATCGGGCCACAGGACGTTGATGCTGCCATGCGTGCCATTGTCGAAAGGAATACTCGGGAAGCTGGCGAACACTGTGCCGACTAACCCCTCCGCCTGATAGGTCGTCGAGGCCGATCCATTGGGTGCATCAGCGACGTACTTCACTTTGAGGTAGTTGTTGAGGAAATCCTTGTCTGAAGTCGTTCCCTTGTAGCCAAGATCCCAAGCAATCTCCGATCCCGAAACAAAGAGCTTTCCGCCGCTTTGCAGGAAAGCCTTTACGCTAGCCTGCTCTGCGGTGCTGAAGGTCTCGTCGACAGTGCTCTCGTCTCCGAGGATGTAGTCGACCACAGCATAATCAACCAGCGAGAACAAACCGTCGACGATTGCATCGTTCGTGGCAGAAGAGAGGGGCACATGGTTGGCCATGAAGGAAGATGCATGTTGTCTGATGAAATCGAACGTGTTTCCCGTTGACGCGCGTTCGAAACCGTTGACCACCAGCACCTGCGGTTTGGCCACAGTTGGAACGCCGGCGAGAAGTTCTGATGGTGGTGAGGCACCGATCTGGTTGGACGCCGCGATCTTCACATAGTACAGCGAGTCTTTCAGAAGATTTGTAAGGACCAGATCGTCAGGTGTGGTTGTTACAATGTCTGTGAAGGTGAGTCCGTCTTTGCTCACAAGAATCACGTAACCGGTTGCCGCAGAGTCCGGTTTTAAGATGATTCGGAGCGAGTTTCCAGATTCGCTTTTGACACCAAATGACTTCGGAACAGACGGAATGGCGTTGTCCGTCAAATAGCTCGGTTGAGCCATGGCGCCGGACTCGTTGCTGAGGACCCTGTAGAGTGTTGGGCTCGTCAGGACCTGGCTGGCTGTCATCACTGCGCTATCGATGAGCATTTCTTTGTTGACGAATCGAATGCCATGGCTGTAGTCAACGTACGAATTGATATGGCCGCTGTAGACCGGTTGGATCGGTACGCCGTTGAGCTGATGCCAGCCATAGATGACGACGTGATTGACACTCGCGGGGTCGGAGATCTTGTTACTGAGGACGACGTCTTTCTTGATCCCACCCACGAGCGCACCGAGCGGTTGTCCTGCAGCAACACGCTGCGCCTCAATGGCACTGTTATGTTCAACAAATCTCGAAACGAGTTCATTCTGGTTCCCGATGGGCGTATACGTGACCGGAGCGAGCTTCACTTCAGCTTTTGAATACACATCATCAACGATTTTCGGCGTGGGCATTGATGCGCTGAAGAGGTTTGCCAGTTTCTGGGCTGTGATCGGCCCCATCGGAATTCGGCAGAAATCTTCATCGGAGCCGATGCAGAGGTAGTCGGAGGTTACCTCATAGATGACCGCATGCGAGATCCCATTCGCATCCTGGAAAGAAGACTGGATTTTCTTGAAGCCCCTCAGGAAGTCCGGGACGTTTCCTTGAGAGATCTGTCTGTAAATCTCGGCCTCGCGCTGATCGAACGTCATCGACGCAACGGAGACCATAAATTGTGAACCCGTTAACGATCCAGGTGGACGTGGCGGAAACTGAACGGGATTGGGTACCGGCTTCGAGGTTTGTATATACTCGGAGTATGCCCGTGGTCCGTAATAGACATAGCCAACTCCTTCGAGCGGCGTGCCGGAAAGCATTGTTTGAACAAAGCCATTCAACTCCACCTGGACGGTGTGCAGGATTGCCCTGGTCGGGTTCTGTTTTAGGATGATCTTGATTCTTCCGGTGAGCGCAGTGCACGTGATGAAGGTCGCGTTGCTGTCGGTGGTGAAAGTGAAGTAATCTGAAAGATATGCAATCAGCATACGAGTTCTGTACCATGTTCCTCCGGTGGGGCTGACAACAGGCTGTCCGTTGTAAAGGGCAATGCTGTCGTTGTAAGCGAGGACGCTCAGAAAATGGTCAGGAGCGGCGTTGATCCAATCCCGCAGCTTGGGTCCATAGGTGTTGTCATAGTTGTAGTCGCTATCAAGGAATTCGATGCGCTTGACATCATCGGGAATCACACCGACGCCATTCAAATAGCTGAAGGCGAATCCTCCACCGCCGCTATGTCCGGAAATTACCAGAAAAGGATGAAAATTGCCGAACATCGCCTTCATCGAATCAATGAGGCCCTTGACAAGTGCTGCGTTGTTGGGGAACCTGCTCCTCCAAGTTGGCCAACTGAGGGAACCCGTAGCTGCGTTTGCTTCAAGGTAGATTGTGACAAGATTATACTCGGTCACTTTGGTGCGGAGGAATCGTGTCTGAGCGCCGATGTGCTGTATGTCGTAGTGCCAGTCATCATTTGGGCCGATTTGTTTTCCGACAGTCTGCTCAATGGTATTGCCGTTCGGGAGAGCGAAAAACACGAGCGCGGTGGGCTTGGAGGCATCGAACGAATTGATCGGAGGTGCGTTGATGTGGATACGCACTTCAGGGTTGTAAACGAAGGTCATGACCTGCTCCCCGAAATACGGGCTAATAGAAAAACCCGGAAGCGCTTTTGTCGTGTGTTGCCCTTCGGCGAGAAGTATGTGGATACTTGAGAAAAGTAAGAAAGAGACAAGTAGAGTAAGACTTCTTCTCATCAGTGCGGCCTTAGTCTATGAGGTGTTCGAAATAGATCACAGTGCAGGCGTAAAATTATAGAACTATTCTGTTTCTGTTGCAAGTCGAACTCGGATTGGGGAAATCGGGAGGGTGCAAGGAACGGCGAACAATTGCGACATTGACCCGACCGATTGGCCGCCGCAGCGTGTAGGTTCAGAAACAGGGGGGCGGGCCGACTGCGTTCTGAAAACGTTCTGGGTGAACGAGCCACACAAACGACAGCCGACTACATGACGTTCGTTGTTCTCGAGATTGGTGAATGTCCCGGACGGTGCAGAGGATTTGCACAATCAAGAACCCATGAAATGCAGCCCAAGCGAAATACGTAGCCGGAGCGAGTTCGCAAAGAACCACCATTCCGGTCTGCTTTGCCTCGTAATGCTGAAAAGGAGAACCGCAAGCGCTTATCACAGTTCGCATCTGCGGGCGCTGCTTGACTTTTTCCGATTACTCCCTTACTATCACGCTAGAACCGCGCCAACCTTCGAAGTCCATCATTGATTTGTGAAGTGCGTAATTGAAGTCCGCTTCGAAGGCTGGGCTTGATTTCGCACTCCTCTGCTGAGTCGTGAAGCTCGGCACTCTCCAGTGTTGCCATTCCCAGGACAGGAAAAGAATCCGTCCGAAGATGATCTCCTCGTACGAGAAAATACCTTTGCATCTGCTCGAGTGAAAGAGTTCGTGAGTAGCGCGAATGAGCGCATCTCTCTTACTCGATATCATTGAACTCAGCCGGTTGCCACGGTTTGGACAATGCGAACGAGTATTCCGAGAAAGGAGTAACACAATGAATCTGAAAAAGCGACCAGAACTTATTGGCCTTTCAGTTGCGCTCCTTCTATCTGTGGTTCCACTGTGTTCCTATTCGCAGTCCGCCCCCGCCACTTCCGTTGCAGGGTATCCTGGCGCTGGTGTCATACAAGCGGGTGATCTATGGGAATCGTTCCTGCCGGAGGGAACAACGGCGAGTTACAGCGACGTCGCTGTTTCTACGCTGGGCTATCGCAACTTCATACGCCTCGGAAACTTTGACAGAAACTGGACAACCCCGGGCACTCACTGGCCCAGTGCTTGGTTCTATACGATGTATTGGTTCAAGAATGCGGCTGTCCTGGCATATGATCCAGATCCGACATTCAATCCCTCAATAATAGGCGGCAAGACCAACCCCAGCTACTTCGATTTGTCGGGCCCCTTCTGTGCACAGCTTACATATATGCCTACGCTGCTCGGCGCTACAGATGCTGCACGCAAATACACCGTCGAGCCATACTGGGTTGACGGCACACGGCGGCAACATGCGGTGTACGAAGCGGCATGGCCTACGAACCTGGGCGTCGATGTGAAGGTTCGTGCACACGGATTCCAGGGGCCAAACTGGAACAACCTAAACGACTTCGTCATACTTGAGATCGAGCTGAAGAACACCGGGAATCTCGATATGAATATGGATGGCGTCCCTGAGAAGGTGGCGAACGCGATCAAGGCTCTGGCGTTTCACTTCTCGACGGAATCCTACATGTCGGTCGGAAGCTATCCTGGTGGCGGACGAAACGAAAATGCTGTTGTGCCTACAGCACTCCAACGACAGGCAGCATGGGTGGACGATCTCGATCCGTCCGGTTCACCGTGGGCGTTCAGCACTATGTTCACAAGCGCATCGGTGCTAAACCCCGCTGCCGGAACCATGGATATTGGATTTAATACAGGTGGCAACAAGTGGTATACTGATATCTGGACGGGCACGGTCATGATCGATGTAAAGAGTGGTGGTCTACCAGCGGATCGTTCGAAGACCGTTGTCAATAATCCGTCGAAAAAAACCATTTTTGGAACGGACGGTATCGGCGTTGGTTCAGAGCGCGGATGGTATGTCTCCGGCGGAAGCCAGGCCCAGGTTTGGACCCTTAACAATCCGATGGCGATGTTCCTCACGGCGACGGGTGTATGGTTCGTGGATGGCGGCAGGAGCCGAAACACAGATGCGACCAAGTTCAACATGAATCCCAATCCGAATTTCTTCTCAAGCGGTACAGCGGGTGACATTACGACGTTTGTGCCGAAAACATCGGGGAGGACACGACCGGATGGAGACTTCAAGAGCTCGGGCATTTTCGACGCCCTGCCGTTCGAGGATGGCAAAGCAGATGCCTCGACGACGTACCCTAACGGGTGGGGGAAATTTTCCAAGGGTGCAAGCAACTCGGAGAACTTCAATGGTGACATGTTCGCCGGTGTCGGTCCATTCAGCCTTGGCAAAGATTCATCCATGACGATCGTAATGGCGACAGTGGCCGGCTACCGGTTGGAAGGTATCCAGAAGGCTGTGCGGGCTGCTCGCTGGGCATATGCACAGGACTACAACATCCCTGTGCTTCCGCCGATGCCTGAAATGAAAGTGTCGAAGCCTCTCTCGAGATCGATAGCCGTTGAGTGGGATGATCGCGCAGAAAGCGACGCAGTGTTCGCGGGTTACAAGATCTACAGATCCTCGCAGTATCAGAAGAAATACTATCTGGATGAGGGAATGCGTGTCGTTGATCGATATCAAGAGAACATGACGCCTGGTCCGGTTCCGACAAGCCTGAAGAAGCCTGTCAACCCGAAGTTTGACGCGTTTGGCCAGGTCAATTCAACGACGACACAAGGATCCTACCAGCCCAATACATGGGGAACGTGGGATCTGATCGCTGTGTTACCGAAGGCAATGCTTGGGATCCAGTCGCCGGCGGTTACTGCTGGTTACAAGTACCTGTATGAGGACAAAGACATCGCGGTCGGATATCCGTACTGGTTCTACGTCGCAGCCTACAAAGAGGGGATGTTCTCAGGCCCGGATAACGAGTCGACAGCCCGACTTGAGACTCATTCCACGAACAGAAATGGCGCCGTTGGGCTCTGGAACCTCACCTTTCCGTTTGCCACTCTCAACGCGAACTACCCCAAAGATGCTGCGGGATTAAAAGCAATTGGAGCCGCGGTCACCACAAATCCCCTTCTTGCGGTGAAGACTCTGGGGTTTGGCACTGTTGGAATCGGTGAAACCCGCAAGGTACCTTTCGCGTTGCTCAACGCCTCTGACTACACAATGCGGATTTCTGGCATGACTTCCAGCAACTCTGCCTTCTCTGTCATAACTCCAGTTCTGAACATTGCCCCGGGGCAGTCTGTGATTGATACACTAGTCTATGTGCCGACGAGGCAAGGAACGGATTCCGCGTTGGTCTTGATCTATTCAAATGCGATTCCAGGCACAGACACACTCGTTGCATTTGGAGTAGCTCAGCGAAGTGGGTATCAGGCCACAGCGGCATGGTCGCGATCTCTGGATTCCGTGAACATGTATGGCTCGGCTGCGTACGTAGCGACCGATGCAGGTGGGAACGTGTTCCTGGCCGGGATGACGCGAACGGGTTCTCTCGACTATCTCACCTTGATGAAGTATGGTCCGAGCGGAGATCTTCAGTGGATAGCCCGTGATTCGGTTGTAGGTCCGCTGCCTAACATGGGTTCTCTGGCACTCGATCGAGGAGGCAATGCCTATCTGACAGGCATGAACTATGCAACGATCAAGTACAATTCTTTTGGGAGTCGGCAATGGAGAAATCAGTACGCAGATCCAACATCCCTCGGCGGATTGAGCGTTGCTCAAGCAATCGCACTTGACTCATCAGGCAATGTCTATGTCTCAGGAACGTATGTGGTGGCCAATAACTACCTTGAAATTGTCACCATCAAGTACACTCCGACGGGCAGTCGGGATTGGGTCGCTGTGTACAACGGGCCGGAGAATCGAGTTGACTCCATTGCCTATGGCGTAGCGCTCGCCTTGGATGCTGCCGGAAACGTGTACGTTGCGGGAACCAGTATGATCACGATGCAAAAGGCGGATATTGTAGTGATCAAGTACGCGAACAACGGTCTGCAAGCCTGGGTCAACCGATACAACGGGCCGAAGGACTCCACAGATACTGCGAGCTCGATTGCAGTCGACGCCGCAGGCAGTGTCTGTGTCACTGGATCCAGCGTGGGAGTCAACAGTGGATTTGACCTTGTGACAATCAAGTATTCCACCGATGGCACACGCCAATGGGTGGCAAGGTACGATGGCCCGAATCATGGATGGGACGGGGGAAGCAAAGTCGCCCTCGATAAATTTGCAAATGTCTATGTGACAGGGTATACCCTACCCTCAAATCAACAATCAGATATTGTTACGATCAAATACAACTCTGCGGGAGCGTTACAGTGGTTCCAGAGATATGATGGGCCTGTAGGTATGAACGATTCGCCATCAGGACTTATTGTTGATGCCGCTGCCAATGTATACGTCACGGGAAGCAGCATAGGAGTGCTTTCCAAAAACGAGTTCATCACGATCAGATATGATTCCTCGGGGAGAGAAGTATGGGAGGCGCGCTATGGCGATGGCACCACTGATCACTACGCAAGCTCAATCGCACTCGATGGTTCGGGAAATATTCTGGTCGGCGGGAAACGACTGACTGGTTCAGGGAGTTCAATCTACCGCAATCTTGTGGTGAAGTACGGCCAGAGCCCTTTGTCGGCGGTCAGGTTTGCCGAACAAGAGCAGTCTCCCAGAGCATTTGGTCTGGAGCAGAACTATCCCAATCCATTCAATCCGTCAACAGTAATCAGCTATCGATTATCAGGCCTCAGCCGAGTGACGTTGAGCGTGTTTGATGTCTTGGGTAGGGAGGTTGAGGTACTCGTAGATGGAATCCTTCAAGAGGGATCTTACAGGTCTACCTGGAACGCGTCGCAATTCCCCAGCGGTGTGTATTTCTACA
>JBGPAN010000090.1:0-10662 GCA_041480785.1 Bacteroidota bacterium
ATCGGAGTCTATAGACCTGATTCTGCATTCCCGAATCGCTGGTTAGAAATTATTTACTTCGACAGATATCAACTCGCTCCCTTGCGCTCCGTTGTCGCCGAACGAGGTTTTGACCCTGACCGGTTCGAATGGCTCTCTTTTGGCTACACATACCTGGGCGGAGAAGTTCTTCCAACAAACCGAATCTCTTTCTCTCTCAAGCCCGGCTACACTTTGCATTCTCTGGACACTTTCATTGAGAATTGGGCCGTGTTCGATTCCACGAAATTCGGCGCCGTGATGCTAAAGGTCTCGCAACAGGAAGGCAACGTTTTTCATATTGCAAACACAGTGCAGGAAAGCGGCCTCGCCAATTACAGCACTCCGGACTTCATTATTCGCATTACTTATGCTGACTAGGGCGCGGGCCAACACGTCGCTCAACCTGTCGGAATAAGCTTGGGTGCAGTATTCGTTGCAGAAGGAAGACTCAGTTCGTGAGATGCAAACAAGAACATTATCAACGCCGCAGGTTACTTGTCCGCCAGTTGTTTGGCGGAGCTCCGGTCCGTTAGGCAGCCAATGAGGAGCAATTCATGCGAATGACACCAGAGCACATCGAACAGTTGCGGAGAGCAAAGCAGCTTCTTGAAAATCCAGGCCTCACCGCAAAGATAACAAATGCCATAGGTAAACCGATAGAGAAGGGAATAGACTTGCTTCCAGAGAAATGGTCTCAAGCAGTCAACGACGTGACAAAGAAGTCTTTAGAAACGGCTCTTGATGCCGCTCTCATGACCATTGGTAAGAATCGTCAATTGGAATCGAGCAATATTTGGCATAAGATTGCTGCAACTGCAACTGGCGCAGGCGGGGGTGCTTTTGGGCTCCCTGCGTTGGTGATTGAACTGCCAGTCTCCACAACAATCATGCTCAGATCTATAGCAGACATCGCTCGCAGCGAAGGCGAAGATATACGTTTAGCCGAATCAAAGCTCGCATGTCTTGAAGTCTTCGCATTAGGTGGTCGAACATCAAAAGATGATGCAGCCGAATCGGGATACTTCGCAATACGTGCTGCTCTTGCCAAGGCTGTTTCTGAGGCTGCCGAGTTCATCGCAGAGCGAGGACTCGCAAAAGAAGGGGCACCCGTGATTGTTCGGTTGATTTCACAAATCGCTACCCGTTTCGGCGTCAACGTCTCGGAGAAAGCTGCTGCGCAAGCCATCCCCGCAGTTGGCGCTGTGGGGGGTGCACTCATCAATCTGGCATTCATCGACCATTTTCAAGACATGGCTAGAGGACATTTCACGGTTCGTCGACTTGAGAGAATTTACGGGACGGAAGTCGTGCAATCTGAATATCGCAAATTGAATGGACAATGATTGGCTGCCTAACCAGCAGCCCCCCGCCAAACGGCGGTGGGGTCGCTCAGGACGACAGGGTTAGAGAGAAGGAAGAAAATGATAACCGACATCAAACCCGATCATGCGATGATCCGCCATGCGGTTGCTACCATGGTATATCGGGGAACAAAGACACTGCGGGACGCTCCAGCTGACTTCGGAGGATTCCGCGTCAAACCGGAATCCCGGACCCCCGTAGAAATCGTTGCGCATATGGGCGATCTATTTGACTGGGCTCTCTCGGTGGCAAAGGGGCAAGAGACTTGGCGAAGCTCACCTCCGCAAGAGTGGGATCGTGAAGTCGCCCGGTTCTACGCCTCCGTAAAGGAGTTCGACACGTACTTGGCGAATTCTCCATCGGTGGCATGTCCGTTGGAAAGGCTGTTCCAGGGCCCAATCGCGGATGCAATCTCCCATGTCGGCCAACTTGCTATGCTTCGACACCTGTTTGGGGCTCCGATCAGAGGTGAGAACTACTTCAAAGCGGATATCGGCATTGGACAAGTTGGGCCGAATCAACCTGCTCCGAGGAAAGAGTTTGATTGAGCATCAATGCGACGTCAGGTGCAGATATGAAACCAACGCTTCTCTTCCTCATCGCTATCGTTGTTTCCTGGCAGTCGGGTTGCAGTGAATCTACCCAATCAACTGCGAAAGAAGTTTACGTCAGTTTTGAGATAGAATCTGCTTTCCGGAATGACCTTGTGACATTTCTCCTGGATAGCAAAACTCTGCTGGAATCTCGGGTCACCACCAATGATGTTCTCAGTCTCGCATGGTCCAGCGGATTACAAAGGCTCTCGAACGACAATCACATGTTGTACTTCGCAGTCATCGAGTACGCAGCTCACAACACCTACGAAGTTGATCTGACAGACGACACTTCCACAGTTACCATCCATTTTGATAAATCGACAAAGCAAATTCGTTTTCAGCAATACAAAGGGAGATTGTTCCGCGACTAACCAGAGCGGCAGCTCCCGATGCGGGATCTGTCAAATCGGGATTAGTTGTCGCCCGCTCGCTATCGTAAATAAACTATCAGCTTTATGATCAATCGAAAATCATTCTTAATATCATTCCTCTCCGCATTCGTTTTGTTGACTTCTGAAACCTCGTATTCTCAAGGTTCACCAATTCAATATATAGATGGATGTAAAAGTTTCATAAGTGTTACCAAGCTTATGCGTCAATCATTCATTGATGTTTATGGTAGAGAAAAACTCAAAGGGCTACAATATCCCGATTTCAAATTCTCTCCAAATGGACAATTCATCGCATTAGAAGTGTTACCCGAAGAAGCAAACAGCGAGTTGTGGCTATTTGACTTGAAATCCTTTACATGGAGGATGATAATAGAACGTATATCCCGCAAAAAAGTTGAACTATATATCAGAGGGTTCAGCTGGATCGCCAATGATACATTGGCAGTATTTCTGAATAGATCTGACAAAGAGCATGGACTCGTAACCGTCTATGGAGATGGTCGGGCAAGAATAGCAAATCCCAAAGATGAAAAATACAATGGTGATTTTGTCGTTCGGGCTACGATGAACTCATCTATAGTCGAGAGATTTGCCGGACCAGACGTGGATGAATCCATCGATCCTACTGATTATCCAATATTTAACACTTCCCCTTCAGGAAGGTGGCGTTTTGTCTCCTCTTATCCTTCCGATACGACCTCTCTTATTGATTTGAAGAGCAATGGTGGAATTCCTTATTCGATGAAATACTTTCATGGCCGCTTTGAATGGACGAAAGACGAAAAATTCGTTGTCTTTGTCAAAGGCGAGGGCCACGGTTCCTTTGCATTAGAGGCATCGCTTATGAAGTCGAAACTCAATCCGTTTATCATTAAAGGAGGATCTTGGGAAAAGTTAGGCTTCTGCGTCTCCCCTAAGGGGCATTTCGTTGCATATCCAAGAGAAAATGTCGACGATAGACGGGGAGCAATAGTTATATATGATCTTGATCTAAAGAAAACTGTCAGAATTATTCAAATCGGTTTGTATCCTGACAGAGTCGCATGGAGTAGTCAGAATTCGTTCGCAGTGACATGTGTTCCTTGCGAATCGAAATCAGAGGAACAAGGTGTGAGCAAAGAAGTTCATGTATATGATCTATCTCAGTTTATGAAAAAATGAACACCGCTGAACCCGGCGCTCAGTTGCAGTAGATTAAGACAAGAGACAATCTGGTCACGTCTGTAAGTATCCCCTATCCTTTTCTCATGGAGAAACAATGAAATCCCTCATTCGTCTCGTCTTCCTATCGCTTGTAGTCTTCACAGGAGCATCATCACAGGAAATGGCCTTCCAGGGAAAGTGGAAACTCATCAAAGAAGGGAGTTCCGACCTTGACTACTTTCGAAACATGACGATTCAGATTACAGTGAAGCAGGGCGAAATTACTATTGTGAAGGAATTTGGCCCGAGAAGAAAAAGCGCAGAGACGATGGTTCTCAAGACCAACGGCACAACAAACTCCGTCGCTGTGACGGATGGGACATTCATGTCCAATTTGTATATGGGCTTGAAGATCCCTCCTCATTCAAAGAAAGAAGTCACGGCAACCTGGACAAAAGAGAGTGTTTTGGCGATTCTTGAACGCTACAACATTGCAAGCTCTCAAGGCACAAAGCGGCTAGAAGTAGGCAACATCTTCGAACTCTCTTCTGATAAGGGTCTTCTCACCTACAGAATAAAGCGGAGCAGTAGAAAGATCGGCCCGGAATTGAAGTATGTCTTCAAGAGGGCGGACGAGAACAATGCTTACACGTATCAGATGAGCGACGATTGGGACATTCATTCCGGTCTCGGCACACAAGCATGTTTTATCTCCTTGCAGGGAATTGTCAACGAGACGAAACCAAATTTGTATTTTGTCTATGGGCCCAAGTATACCTTCAACTATACGGGTGAGTTATTCACATATCTGGAGAAGCAACGACACTTTTCTTTCACAAGACTCAGCTCCCTGGAACAGGCATTACAGATCTTCAAACAACAGATCAAGGGGTACATCGTTTGGGACAAGAACGTTCGCACATCTTTGATTGTCGCCTACACGCTCGCCGGGCTCGAAAAAGGAATCGTGATCACGGAAGAGATGATTCCGATCGCGGAGCGCACGGGGCTGAAACAACTCGAAGATTTCAGGGGCAAGTTTGCGGGGAAAACAGATTATGAGATCTATACGTGGGCGTATCAGCAATATTGGCAGAGATGCGCAAAGGATCTCATCGTCTGGTTAGGAGGAGAGCATGGGTCGCTCCTGCTGCCGGGGGTGGCTGATTATGGAATGATGAAGAAGGCATTCTTCACTGACCTCTCATCCAGAGAGACCGATACGTTGGAGTACAATCTCACAAAGAAGTTGTTTTCTGAAATGGTTCCTCTCAGCCAGGTGATGGGTTGGCACTCATACAAGAAGGACATGGAAGAAGAATGGGTCACACTGACCTCATCCTATGCGCTTACTGTCGAGGGACTGCATACCCTGCCGAATACAAGTTTCTTGTACCGAGTTCCGCCAACGCCGGGCTTCAAGTTCAAAAACAATCATAACGTCCAACCCGGGAAAAAGTACATTCCGGAGAAGAAAGTCTATGTCGCTTTGGTGCAGACCGATGGACTTGGCATCGGGGCATGGGTCAAACCGGGAAGAGGTTCTATCCCGTATGCATGGGAAGTGTCTATGAAATTTCAATACATGTCTCCGGCGATGATGGAGTATTTCTATTCACAATCCACGCCAAACGACTATTTTATTGGCGCTCTTTCAGGTTCATCCTACATGTATCCCAAAGCGTTTCCCAAGAAATGGCTTCCGAAAGAAATTGAGAAGGCGAAGAGCCTGATGGATTCGCTCGATCTCAAGGTGTTTGAGATTATGGATTACTCTGCCGAAAAGACAGAAGCCGGAAACAACGAACTGACGAAAGAGATTGTTGACGCCTACTATGCAGGGATGCCGGACGCCATCGGTTTTCTGAATGGATATTTTGCGTCGCATACGTTTGCTGTGAAGGACAAACGTCCCTTCGTTTCGTACGATTACTATCTCTCTGCCGAAAAACCGGAAGCCGAAGCTGCCGCTGACCTCGAGGAACTGGCCGCTCTGAACAATGATCGGCCCTACTTCCTCCTTGTCCACGTGAGAGAATACAGCGATGTTGCGAGAGTAAAATCGATCTGCGATAAGCTCAGTTCTGAATTCGAAGTGGTTCCCCTGGATGTGTTTCTGAAAATGGCCGGGGAGAATCCGACCTTCAAGGAAAGATATATGGAAACTAGCAAATAGCAGATGCGCTCTGTAAACCTGTCGGTGAAGGCGGGATTTCATTCTAATCAATTTTAGTTGGCGGCCACTCGAAAGAAAAAACTGCCATGAGGAGGTTGTCATGACACTGAGAGCAGTTCTTCCCTCGGCTATGATGCTGTTGTTCTTCGTCCTTTGCTCAGGTTGTCATTACACACAGGTAATTCGTAAATCACCTCACGTGACGGTGCCCGATAATGCTTCACGAACGAATGGCCTGGTCGCCTACTACCCATTCAATGGAGACGCGCGGGATCTTTCAGGTCAACGCCATCACGGAACTGTTCATGGGGCCACCTTGGCTGTCGACCGATTTGGAAAACCCAATTCCGCGTACTATTTCAACGGAACCAGCAGTTACATCAGTTTAGGGGACATTCTGGACGACGTCTTTTCCGAAACCGTTGCAAAGTTTAGTGTTTCCGGATGGGCAAAGACTGTCGTTCCCGGCTCCGTCAGTGGTGGACGCGGTTTTATCATTGGCAAATCTGGGGGTGGCAATGCTGGCGTCTACGAATGGGGCATAAATCACTACGATGACAACAACGTATACGCTAATATTTTTTTTGATGGCTATGTCACTCGATATATACAGGTTACCAGTTCCCCGGTGCCTTCCGGTTCATGGTTTCACTTTGTGTACGTCTTTGACGGTTCCCTCCCACCGACCGAACGGGCGAAGCTCTATATCAACGCTACAATTGATCCCATCATCACCGGAAACGCCGGTTCGCCGGGCACGGGCACACTTAACACGGCACAAACCCTTACGATCGGTGCCGGATTCAATTTTCCAAACACCCCCAACAACTATTACAACGGATACATTGACGATATTCGCATCTACAATAGACCATTGACCCTAAGAGAAATCCGAACTCTTTATGATGTTGAGAAATAATAGTGCCAGCAGAACTTATCAACATGTGGCAGCCGGTTAACCAGTCGCTCCCCGCTATATAACAGCAGGCCCCGTCAGAATGCGTCGGGGTAGACAGGCAAACTGATAGATAGAACGGTGCTGCGGAAGAATCGGCGGTGAGCAAGATGAAAGGAATCTCTTGGGAGTGAAGCGCGCCGGACCGGAGGAACAATCCGTCACGGGGAGCAAGCCTTCTTATTCCACTTTCTTCATTACATCTGATGCCTTGCTTTCCAAAAGGATGTATTGATCGTCTTCCAGAAGAATGTCATAGTAGCGAAGAAAAGTCCCCCTGCGGGAGAGCCAGTAATTAACGACTTCCCTTGAATCAGGTGTCGGCACTTTGCCGATCACGACATACCGGTCGCCCGACCGGATCGAACTCAGGATGTCCTGGCCGCCGGGGTAGCGAACGATGTGAAAATCTTTCAACGGCAACCAGCTGGAAAGCATGATTCGCCCGCCCAGTCCGGTCCCTGTGAGCAGTAGAACTGACCCTCTTTTATGAATCACGCCGAGCTTCTCCCCAAACGCAGCTGCATCCTTGCTTGGTCCATGGAAGATCTGCGTGGCGTCCTCATACGTTGCCACGCTCACCGATGGCACGGTCAATTGAATAACCGGCATAAGAAGAAGAGCGGCGACTGCAACGCTGCGAGCGAGCCTCGACCCGACTCTGCTGAAGAATTCAGAGAGACCCATCCCCCCCACCACTGAGAGGAACAGTCCAAATGTCAGCACGAACCTCCAGTTCCACCACCATTGATCGATAAGAACCGAGTCTGTGAGAATACCCGCGAACATGAAAAGCACCGGAAGGCCGAAGAAGACGAGCAGCGGCAGATGACGGCGTTCGGCAGCCACGCGCTTGAGTCGCACGAGTCCGACTACGAGTGCAAGAAGTGCGATTGGTCCGAAAACATTGAGAATAGCTCTCGTGAGCGTCATGAACACCGGCTCCTGGCGATAGTGCATGGGGTTGTGCACATCCGTCGGGGCAGGACGATAGTTCAATGGCGCGAATTGTAGTGCATCACCAAACTCAAACTTGTTCCAGCATAACCAGATCAGGATGCCGGTCACGCTGAGGACGGCAATCGCGAGCATACGAACTGCTCCCCTTTTCCCGATTCGTTTCCAGTCAGAGAACCCCTTGCGTGCAGCGACAAGTGAGACGAACGCCGCGAGGATCCACGCTTCATAACGGCAGAGGCTCGCCAGCATCACCGCAGCAGCGCACAAGAGAAGCCACCGGTGATTCTCCTCCTCTCGCCAACGCAGAAACGCATATCCACCGACCGTGACGAAGAAGAAGAGACTTAGTTCGTTCATCGGCGTGAGTGCCATGTAGATGATATTCGGATTCAACCCGAAGAGACACGCGCTGGCAAACGCAATCAATGACGAGCCGGTGATCCTCCGGACAATCGAAAAGAGCAAAACCCCGGTGGCTACCAGACAGGGAATGCCCAGAACCAGGCCTGCGATTCCTGAATAGAACAGGCTGTCGATGAACACGAATGGAACAAGTAGAAAGTGCGGGAGGGGCAACCAGATAGTACCAATGCTTTCGAGGCCGGGATGTTGCGAGTCGATCAACTGGCGAGCTTTGACGATGTGCGAAGCGGCATCGCCGAAATACAGGAAGACGTGCCTGTCGATACTATACAACACGACACCTGCTGCGGACGCAACGAGAAGAAGAAGGAGGGCGAGCACATATGCTTCTCTGTCTCTCATGAGATTCTGCAGGCTTCGCATGATTCGAGTGAGTTCCTTCTCCTCTGGTTCCACTGACATTGAATAAAGCACAAAATTCCCTCCGATGGCAAGAAGAAGATGAGTGCTGAGTTGTTTGACTTCCCCTGATTGCTTATCTTAGGCCGTATCTGGTTGTGCAAGATGCTTTGCATCCAATCCCACTAAAGAGCAATGCCGATGCGAATGAAGTCCATCGCTTTCTTTGTCCTCTTTATCATCGCGTGTGAGTATCCGCTTTTGTCGCAGAACAGGTACAATTTCACTCAATTCCGTGATGAGACCGTCGATTTCATCAAACAACCTGTCAAATGGGAGGGGAATGATTGGCTAAGACTCGGTTTGATTGGCGCCGGAACGTTTTTGGTCATGCAGGCCGATCAGCCAATTCGGGACGGGTTGATGAAGGACCAAAGCTACTATAAGAGTCTTCCGATAGAATTCGGCAGGCTCTGGGGAGAGACCTACTCAACAGCGATCCTCGCTGGTGCGTTCGGCTTGCATGGCATCCTCGCTAGTGACAATTCGACGAAGAAGGTCGGATTTGAAATCGTCCAGGCCGCCCTCTACTCAGGAGGTATCACGTCGGTCCTGAAGTTTGCTTTCGGTCGGGCAAGACCCTTCATGAATAGAGGGTCAGCGGATTACCAGCCATTCACACTTCTCGACGACGGATTCCACTCTTTCCCTTCGGGACATACGACCCTTGCATTTGCGCTCTCGACAGTTCTCTCAAGAAATGCCCGGTCGAATGCGCTGAAAGTGCTGGCGTACATTCCGGCTGCGCTCACAGCGTTTTCGCGAGTTTACCAAGATTACCATTGGACTTCCGACTGCTTTCTCAGCGCTGTCGTCGGATTTGTCGTCGCAACGTGGGTTGTTGACCTTCATGACCAGAAGGAGTCGCCGGTGCAAGTTTCGTCCGTTTACCCTTTGACGATTCGAATAAACCTCAACTAGTGCTGCTGTCTTCGCTACAACGCATGCACCTCGAAACTGAAATTCGAAGAGAACACTCCAAGCGACAAACTGTGAGGATTGCCAGATGGATCGGTCCTGACAAACGCCGCTTTCGCGAATTGATGGAGTTGCTCCTTCATGGCGACCGTCTTGTCACGCAACGAGCGGCTTGGATTTTGAGTTCGTGTTATGAATTCCACCCTCAGCTAATCACCCCTTGGCTCCCTGCGCTGCTCAAGAAAATGCAGGAGCCGGATGTTCATGATGCGCTCAAACGAAACGTCGCTCGCCTCTTCGAATGCATTGACATCCCAAAGCCTCTCCTCGGAACCGTCGTTTCACTCTGCTTCGATTATCTCAATGCTGTGGACGCACCGATAGCGGTGAAGGCCTATTCGATGTCGGTCCTTGCGAGGGTGGCAGAACAAGAACCTGACCTGAAACATGAGCTTCAGACTGCCATCGAATTGATGATCCCCTATGTCGGACCTGCCCTTCGCGCACGCGGCAGGATGGTGATCAAACATTTGGCACGCGACCAGAAGACAAGGAACCTCAGGAGTCTGAGGTGAACTCGCTCACCGAAATCCTGAGCGGATACGAAGTGCCCAAGTGAGCCGAGGCAATGCTGTGTTGATCATCCTCGGAGATCGAAGAACCGGCGACGATGCGAAGAATGCCTTACTTTCGTCAGCCATCACGGAGGACATCGTTCGGACCTTGCCATCAATGAGTTGAATTATCAAGGAATATCGACTCACGGAGGGCCCCGCAGAACGGGGCATTGAATTCAGCGACGCTTCGTAACAAGTCTCTTGCCGTTTCCCGCTTGAACGCGTACATTCAGAAGCATTTCTCTTGATCCCTGACAAGGTCACATCGCTTATCATCCAAAGGTATGGCACGATTTCGACAACGCTTTCTTCACACTGTTGCTTTCCAGAAAGGTGACTCAATGAATCCTCGTGCAGCCCTGGCGCTTTCCTTCCTCGGTTTCTCCCTTGCCTCGCTCGATCCATCATACGCTCAAGTCACCGATCGCAGCAAGGTTCCTGAAAAGTACACATGGGACCTCACACACGTCTATCCTTCAGACGCCGCCTGGAAAGACACGAAGCAGAAAGTTGCGGCAGAGGTTCCAAGCATGGAACAATTCAAGGGAACACTGGGCAGCTCGGCACAGCAGCTTCTCGGTTGTCTCGAGCGGGCAAGCGGCCTGACCAAAGAGCTCGGACGACTCGACAGTTACGCAAGTATGCATGCAGACCAGGATACACGAGACTCGAAATACCTTGCGATGCAGCAGGAAATCAG
>JBGPAN010000091.1:0-10643 GCA_041480785.1 Bacteroidota bacterium
CGCAGCCTCTCAACCGTCTCCAGAATCGATGTCAGCTTCGGTTCTTGGAACATGTGATCGCGACGACGGTGGTCATCTTCTGGAAGACTCTTGACGCGCTTTCTGTCGAATGTTCCCGTCAGGAGCCCCTTTTGCATGGGGCTGTAGACCAAAACGCCGATGTCGTTGCTGGCACAGAACTCCAGGATCTCTCTTTCGACATCACGCCTCAACAGGCTATAAGGCACTTGAAGTGAAGCGACCGGATGGATCGCCATGATCCGCTTGAGCTGATTGACGTTGAAATTGCATACTCCGGCATAGCGAATCTTGCCACTCTTCACCGCGTCGGCGATGACTCCCCAGCCTTCTTCAATCAATTCATCAGGTTCCGGCCAGTGTATCTGGTAAAGATCGATCGCCTCAACCTGCAGCCTTCTGAGGCTCGATTCGATCCCGGACTGGAGTCTCTCCTTTTTCAAATCACTCCAGATATCTCCTTGATTGTTCCACTCGCGTCCGCCTTTTGTCGCGATGAAGGGCCTCTCACGTGCTTCTCTCAAAGCCCTACCTACAACCTCCTCTGAATGACCAAGACCATAGACTGCTGCTGTATCGATCCAGTTTATGCTAAGTTCGCACGCGCGTCGAATAGCATCGACAGATTCTCGATCGTCTTGCGACCCCCAGCTGAATTGCCAGCCACTACCCCCCATCGCCCACGTTCCCAGTCCGACGGTAGTCAGGTTCAAATCTGTCCAACCCAGTTTCCGTTTCTTCATACTGTTTTTTCTTCAGGACTAATTCCTATCGATATCTTCAGAGGGCAAAAAGTCGCTGATCGGAGGATGTCCGGAGATCGCATTGCAGAAATTCACACCTTCAATCGCAAACCGATCTATGTTTGGTGCATGCGCTTTCGTATCACCTGTATATCCACACGACTGGTACCGGAGCTGATCTGCAAAGACATAAACTAAGTTCGGACGAGATGGTTTTCCCTGATCACTCATCTTCAGAGACATTGATATGAAGTATTTCCAGCATCATCGTGCACTAGGTCATTTTGCCATATTCTTGACCTGCTTCAATAAACGCAAGATAGTTGCGCAGGACCTTCTCCTCTAGTACCGGCGGGATCGGAGAGGCTGTTGGGCAGAGGATGAATCCGCCACCGGGCGCGCCGTCACCGATCGCCTTCCGAACGGCTTCCCTGATAAATTCTTCATCCCGTCTGTAGATGTCATCGAGCTGAATGTTTCCTTCAATGCACACACTTCCTCGAAGGATTCGTTTGGCTTCCTTCAGTTCGAGGTCTCCCATCGGAGGAGCTTCAACAGGATGCAGACAGCTTGCGCCCATCTTGATAAAGCTGTCGATAACTCTACTGAGGCTGCCGTGGCAATGAACGTGGACAAGGCCCCCATGTTCCCTGATAAGTCCCCAAAGCCGCTCGTCATATCGCGTTACAAACTCATCAAAGTCCTTTTTCGAGAACCATGGCGGTGTGACCTCTTCCATCCCGAGGGTCGAGAAGACGGGGCCGACCTTGTCTTCGAGCATTGCTTTCACAAGAAGTGAGGACCTCTCGAAAAACTCGTCAAGCAAGCGGATGACGCTTTCTCTCTCGTTGATGCTCCACATTGCCAATGTTTCCATCCCCAACCATTCAAGTACGTGGCCGACCGGATCAGGACCGATGTTCGCCATGACAACGCCGTTGTCTCCCATCCTTTTCTCAAGCTTGGAGAACTCTGCTGTGTTTGGTCTTCTAAACAGATAAGGGATGGACAAGAACTTCTCCAGATCGTTAGTAGACTTCAGTGGGTACTGTTTCGTCATGCCGGGCTTGCCTTCTAGACTGATGTACTCTATTGCTTCCAACGGACCCAGCGGCGTGTCGTAGACGGTCACCCGTTCTCTGAATCCTTCCTGATTGCTCGTTCTCTCCACGATATGGATTGTTGCTTCTGGCGCAGTGGATAGAAGGTTTTCTTCGTGGGGATGCCAACGATATGCCCATTCAGTCTTTTCGGCGGTAGCCCGAATCAACGGCGCGAAGCTTGGATGATCGCTCGAAGGCAACCCTGCAACGTTGTGAAGAGGATCGACGCCTCTGATGACGATGGGCACCTTGTCGGTTTCCCTGCAACTGAGGGCTGCAATATATCGATCGCGATTCGTCACGGTCGTAAATGAGACATCCTTCTTTTCGTCTTTCTCCTATTGTAGAGCGTTTTGAAGCGCGCGAATCTACGCAAGGCCGAACAGCTTGATCGACATCAAGAGAACCGCTCCCGCGAGTGCATAACGGATCCCCTTCTCGCCGCCCCGGACAGCCGCGCGAGCTCCCCACCATGCTCCCAGAGCAGTGCCTGCGGCCAGGACGATTCCGTAGCTCCAATCGACATTGTTCGTCCATATAAAAACCGCAAGGACGGGTATCGTGTAAACAAGAATGATGAACACTTTGTGCATGTTCACGCGAAGGAGATTCATGTCTGTTAGGTGATAGAGCGCAGCCATGAAAAGCAAGCCAACGCCAACTTGAATGAATCCACCGTAGAAGCCAATTCCGAACAACACTGGATACACAAGCCACGATCTCTCGTGCACGGCAACGATCTCCTGATGAGCATTGCCTGTTCGACTGACCATCATCGAAATGACCGTCCCGATCATTACGATCGCCAGAATACGTTGGAACCACTCATCACTCAGTTTCATAGAGAGAAGGGCTCCGACTATGGCGCCCGGCAACGTGAACAACGAAAGAAACAAGCTTTTCCTGAATTCATGCACGTTTTGCTGACGAAACGATGAGGTCGCGAAGAAATTCTGGATAAGCACGCCAAGACGGTTTGTGCCGTTGGCCATCGCACCACCCAGCCCACAAAAAATCAGCGCCGGGAGTGTGAGTATTGATCCGCCCCCTGCACCGACGTTGACAAACCCCGCGACGACGCCGACGCCGAAAAGAAGTGACAGTTTGAGTAACTCCAGCATCTATTCCCTCAATCGCCTCACTGCTTATTGTTCACTGAGAAATCTTCTCGCCATTTCGCCAGAAGATCATCCTTTGTTCCCTCGATGAAATAGACTTTTCCCTGAACTGTTCTTGATCCACCAGAATCAAGAGGCCCGAGATCAACGGCGGCGTGTACACAGTCGGCTGGATGCCGATTGCTAACATATGCGGTGCGTTCCCAGTACATTCCAGCGCAAGAGTTCTTCTCAAGGCTCTCGCGGACAATCAGTCCATGGTCAATTTCTCCCCCGCTTTTTGCCTTGAAGAGTGCAACGCCGGGAGGAGTATGGTAGCACGTGTGAGGGAGTGCGACTTTCATCCAGTCATTGCTCTTCCTAACAAAGGTCAGTGTCTCATGAGGATTGCCTCGGGCCTGGATATCGAACTCGCTGAGAGATGGAGCGCATGCAACCTGACGTCGCCATTCCACATTCGTGCTCCCGGTGAACCGAAGACATTGCTGTACGCAGAAAGCCCCCGTGATCGGTGTCTGAGTGGTGAGGCTCATCCACAGGTACACCCCATCCTCGGTCGGTTCGAAGAAGAACTCCCTTCTTTGACCGCTTCTGTTATCAACGCTCCAGCAGAAGGCCGCGCCATCTGAAAAAGTCGTGAACGACAACTTTGTGCCATCACCAATGTCATTCTCAACATGAGAGGCTTTCCATACCTTGTTCCAGGGATCCGCCTCCTCGTTCGGCAACATCGCTTTATTCAGATCCGGCCGAGCTACGGATAGCGCCGCAGGAAGCGTCTCGATCTCAGACAATGGCGTCGGGAGCGTCTCAGGCTCATGTTCGATGAAACGGTACCCCACATAGAAAGAGGGGTTTTCTTTCCAAAAGAACGTGACGCACTGTTGTTTCGCGTTTGAGAGAACGACACAAGGTTTCATCTGAGAGCCTTTGCCCAATCCTTGCGAATCTTTTTGTCACAGCTTAAGCAAGTCAGCCAAATAGTCATTTCTCACCAACAGTGAACGGAATTTCTCAGATCTCTCCCCTTTCTTAGCGCATCTTCAGCAACTTCTCTCTTCAAACCCAACAATTTGATGTTCTTGTCAATTGTGTTACTGAATATGGTTTCGACATCGTTACATTCAGGTTGTGACATATGTATCGCATAGAGGTTTTCCATTTGTGACGCTCTTTCGATATAGTGATCGCCCCTACCACAAAAATGGATAGCCCCACCATCAAAAGCTGACAACAGTTTCTGATCGAAAGGTGAAATGAACTCAGCAAACATTTCTGGAGAAAGGTTCATTGCAGAATCATCTCTCAACATTATGTGACCTCGAAGCAGCATCGACCAATGCGCTGAATACCCATTGGTGAATGGGACTAAGCGTTCCCATTCTCTCATAAACTCCACATATGTTTCTGTGATGAGGTTCAACAGCCGCCAAATCAAATCAGGCTTATCGATCAAATCAACGAACAAATCGCTTCCATAGAGCAACTCACATACATCCATCGGCCCCTGTAGATCGGGGTGGAAAATTCGGACATATTTCCTGATACTGGGATAATTGTCCATCCATTCATTGAACTTGCATGCCATTTCAAATACTCTTTTCCCCAAGCCGGTGTTCAGATCGGGAATCCCCTTCTCTATGATTTCTTCTATTTCTTGATACTTGATAGGTTTGCTTGTCGGCAGAGTATTCAGCCTTTCTTCCATCAGAAACAACTCAGCTCCAAAAACAGTTGGCAAAATTCCTGTCCCATAGTTGCATCGTATGTTCAGCAAAGCACCGCTACCGTCTTTCAGAGCATCAGAACAGACTTTCAGTTGCTGCAATGCCATGAGCTCATAGCTGTTCAACGCTGAATTTATCGACACCTCAGGCCACTCAATCGTTGGTGGACACTTGCGATCTCTTCTTGGAACGAAAATATCCGATACGGTCTTGCCATCACAGAAGTTTTTCCAATCGTTGAACAACTTGTCTTCAGTTGAGGGATCAATTCTCTTTTCAAGATCTTCTAGGTATCTCCTGAGCATTCTCTATTGTCCCTCGCTTGAGTCACCGGTTAGTCTCGACATGCAACTTTGCACGACTTCCAGAAGATCGAAGCACATTGTTGTTTTGCGTTTGAGAGAATAACAGAGGGATTCTTCGCAGAGCCTTCGCTTGGTCATTACGGTCGCACATTCCGGCTGCAATCCGGTCCCCATTAGCCCTTCTCCAAAATGTATTGCAGGAATTCCATGAAATATCTGTAATTGTCGTACGAGACATCCGGCGGGATCGAATGATCCGGACGAGGTATGTAACCACCGTCTTTGATAAGTGGCGGAACCTTCTTGAGGATCTCAGCTTCAGTCTCTTTTTTTCCCTTTGCGAGCGCACGCTTGTCGAGACCTCCGATCATTAATAGATCCCTGCCGTACTCCTTGCGAAGTTCCACCACGTCCATTCCTGCCTGTACTTCAAAGGGCCACATTCCGTTGACTCCGCACTCTAACCAGAGCGGGATCAAGAGTGAGATATCACCGTCGGAGTCGACGAAAATCAAATCGACACCGCGACTATGAAGAAAGTCAGTTACGCGCTTGTAGCGCGGCGCCATGAGTTTCTTGAAGAGCTCGGGTGAGAGCAGGGGGCCATTCCTGTAAGCCATGTCCTCCCAGAAGCAAAACCAGTCAATCGAGGTCGTTTCGAGAATCTTGTCCGCCATTTGGATTATCAGCTCAGCCCTGTCATCCATCATCATCTCGACGAGTGCGGGATCTTCGTAGAAGAGACAACTGAGACGTTCAAAACCCACCAAATCGCGCAACGGGCCGTAGAAACCGCAGTCGAGCGAACCACGCAAGGACACTGTATAGTCTCTATCATTATGGCGACCAAGATCCTTCAAGAGCGCCAGCCGGGTCTCAAGGTTCCCCGTGAGCCGGGAGCGGTACTTCTCGTAGTCCTCGCGGCCCGCGATAGGATAATGCAGCGGAAGATGCATCTGAGAATCGTCTGGCATGTCCTTGCGCAATTTCTCGACGATCCCTTTCTTCGATTGGATTGTGAGGTACTCCCCATCATCATCCAACACCCGTTCTTCGAACGGTGGAATGAAGTTGAGCCAAAATCGAATGTGCGCTTTGCGATCACACCCGAACAGTTTCTCCTCTGTCTCCTCACTCTTGCCAGGATAGCCCTCCCTTGCCCATCGTTCGAAGGTTTCAGACCAGAAGACCGGGACCCAGTATGGCACTCTATCCACTGGCTGGAAATGCATTGTCCTGACAAACCTCTCTCGAGCATCCACTGTCGTTTACTCTGGGTTAGAACTTTAATACACGGCGATAAACAACGATTGACTCCCCCTACGTTTCTTCTATGGGGGAAGCGAGCAGCCGTTCCGTCTTGACAGGAGGAGTTGAACGAAGCTGTCTCATCCGGGCGTCGTCCTCTGTCAGATGAGCTGCGAGCTGGTCGATGTCTGTGTCCGCATACAATGCGCGCTTCTCGAGGTAGAAGCAGTAACGGCAAGCCAAGTTTCAAAGAGGGCCAAGCGGCTTCGCCATCACGTGAAATGGCGGATGCGCCGTCCTCATCATGCACCTCGTCTTCGTTTTTCTACAGTCCTCCCCTCTCAATTCTCTCCACCAACTCCATGGTCTTCAAGGCGTCCTCAAAATCTGGCATGGGCTTGCCCCCAGCGAGGATCGCTTCGACGAAATGCTGGGCTTGCGCACGCAGGCCATAGAGCTCGATGAACTCGTCTGAGCCCGCGCAAACTTTTGCATTAATGACCGCCGGCTCTTTTGACTTCCCGTCTCGATAGACGACAGCAGACTCATCGAGATTCACAAATGCAGAGATCTCATTGCCGTGGAGCTCAAACGTGTTTGCCCGACCCCCCGTGGAATAGTTCGTCAACAAAGTCCCGACCACACCGTTTTCAAATCGTAAAAGGGCATACCAAGCATTATCATGATCAGTAAAAGCCTTCGAGGTCGCTGACACCACCTCCTTAACCTCACTGCCCGCAAGCCAGCGGAGCGCATCGACTGAATGGATCCCGTTTGACAAAAGCTTGCTTCCTTCGGACCAGTCGTTCTTCAACTCGTGTTTGTAGAACGTAGCGACGACAGCTGACACGCCCCGTTCATCGACCTGCCGTTTCACCTCCATCAACACCGGGATATGCCGCCGGTTGAACCCGACCATCGTCACCCGGCCTGATCTTTGTGCTGCATCAGCCATAACCTTCATTTCCCCGACCGTCATGGCGGGGGGTTTTTCAATGAAGAGATGCTTCCCCGCCGCCAAGATATCACACGCTATTTGCGTGAGGCCCTGCGTAGGCCTCATGATCGCGAAGACAGCGTCCATCTCCACCTCCGCCAGCATTTTCTGATAGTCGAGGTATCGACGCTTGATATTATACCGATCAGCCACCTCGTGCACGCGTTCGATGCGCGACCTCCCACAGACAGCGACCAGTTCAGCCTGCTCGATTCTGGCGAGTGAAGGATAATGGGCTTTTTGGGCGAAGCCCCCGGTTCCGATAAAACCGATTCTTAGCTTGTTCATTCTGTCCTGCCCTTAGTTGAAGCTCCTTGTTTTGACATGTATCAAGACGTCCTGGCTGCGTACGGATCTGCGGCATCCCGCAGCCCGTCACCCATGAAATTGAAGGAAAGGATGACGAGCATGAGAAAGAGAACCGGGAAAAGTAACCACGGATGAAATGCCACGTCTTGTATGTTCTGGCAATCTTTCAACAAAACTCCCCAGCTGATAATAGGGGGACGCAACCCGAGTCCGAGATAGCTGAGAGCTGTTTCACCCAGAATCATTCCGGGAATGTGGAGCGTTATCGATACGATAATGTGGCTCAGGAATGATGGGAGAAGGTGCTTTCGGATAATGCGGGCATTGCTTGCACCGGCAAGATATGCCGCCATCGCGAAATCCTCTTCGCGCAGGGCAAGGAGTTTCCCACGAACAGCACGCGCTGTGCCCGTCCAACCCAGGAAGGATAGAATCACCGTGATGCCGAAATACACCTTTAATGGCGACCATGTCGTCGGCAGCGCCGCACTCAATCCCATCCACAATGGGATACTGGGAATCGATCGAAGCACTTCGATAATGCGCTGGATGATAAGATCAGCGACACCGCCGAAGTAACCTGATATGCCTCCAAGGGCGATCCCCAGCAAGAAGCTCAGGAACACTCCTATGAATCCGATCGATAACGATACTCTGGACCCGTACATCATGCGGGAGAGCAGGTCACGCCCCATACCATCCGCTCCTAACAGAAAGATGGTTCCTCCGGAGTCGGCACCGAGCATGTGGATGTCCGTCTCGAATAGGTCCCACATGCGGTAGCGTTCGCCGCGGTGAAACATCGTGATAGGAAAACATTCCGCAGGGTCCTCATAGTACACTTCCCTGAGCGTCTCCGCGTCGATTCGGAATTTGAGCTTGTATGTCGCTGGCCACAGATGGAATTTCCCATCGTACCAAAAGTGAATTCCCTGCGGGGGTGCGTAGAGATGCCGAAGATGCCTGGCTTCCGGATTGTAGGGAGCGAGCGGTTCCACGAAAGCAGCGAGAAGGTACATAAGGACGATGATGCCAAGCGCCACGACCGCAAGCTTGTGTTTCTTGTACTTCCACCACATCAGCTGGCGCGGCTTGGCGACAAAGTACTTTTCTTCTTCCGGAACTCTCCGTGTCGTACGCTTGAGAAAACCCATCGCTGCTTCCCTGACTAGTCGAATCGTATTCTGGGATCAACCCAGGCCAAGAGGATATCGGACAACAGGGTGCTCACCACAGTCAAAGTGCTCAGAAGCAAAATAAACGCGCCTGACAGGTAGACGTCCTGACTCCGCAAAGCGCCCAGCAGCATAGGACCCGTTGTGGGCAGACTCAGCACCACGGCTGTGATCGTTGCGCCGGAGACCAAGTGGGGGAGCAGAATACTCAATCCACTGATCATTGGGTTGACCGCCATGCGAACGGGATATTTCAAGAGCAGCTTTCGTTCTGACAGTCCCTTCGCCCGTGCAGTCACCACATACTGTTTCTTGAGTTCATCGAGAAGGTTTGCCCTCATCACTCGAATGTACCCAGCCACGGAAGAGACGCTGATGACGATCACCGGAATCCACATATGTGTGAGCAAATCGAAAACCTTCGCGAAGCTCCACGGTACGTTTTCGAACTCAGGAGAAAATAATCCAATGAAGCTCTTGTCGAAGAATGTATAGCCGGCGTAGAGCAGAACGATGGCGAGCAAGAAGTTTGGAGTGGTAAGCCCCAGGAAGCCCAGGAAGGTCAGAGCATGGTCTCCAGCAGAATACTGGTGAGTCGCCGAATAGATGCCGATCGGAATCGCTACGAGATAGACCAGGAACATGCTCACGAGCGACACGACCGTGGTCAGGAGGATCTGCTCACCAATCACATCGACCACTGGCTTGTTCCATTCCCAGGAATAGCCGAAGTCTCCGTGGAGAACGTTCCACATCCATTTCGCGTATTGCACGTAGATAGGTTTGTCGAGGCCGTATTCTTCACGCAGCGCGTCGATCAGATCCCGGTTGACCAACTCGTCCTGGGCTTCGAGTTGAGCAATCTTGGTCGAGAGGTAGTCGCCCGGGGGAAGTTGGATGATAAAGAACGAGACCATCGAAATGATAATGAGGGTCGGAATCATATAGAGGATTCGCCGGATGATATAGTTGATCATTGTTCTAGACTCCCTCCAACTTGAGCTGTTCGGCCAAATGACATCTGACGCAATGGCCTGGCTGGATTTCTCTCAGTGGTGCCGCCTGGGTCCTGCAAACCTCTTCTGCATATTGACAGCGCGGGTGAAAATAACAGCCAGCAGGGGGATTGGCTGGATCGGCCACTTCGCCGCCCAGATAGAACTTCTTCCTGCTTCCCTTCTCGGCAATGCGAGGTACCGCGGCGAGGAGCGCTTCGGTGTATGGATGCCTTGGGCGTTCAAGGAGGTTCCTCGTTGCCGTCAGTTCTACGATCTGCCCGACGTACATCACGGCAACTCTCGTCGAAATGAATTCAACGACGGCGAGGTCATGAGAAATAAACAGGTACGTCAGATTGAGCCTTTGTTGCAAATCCTTGAGGAGATTCAAAATCTGCGCCTGGACCGAAACATCGAGAGCCGAGACTGGTTCATCTGCCACGACGAGCTCAGGATTGAGTGCGAGTGCCCTCGCGATTCCTATGCGCTGTCGTTGTCCTCCGGAAAATGCATGCGGATACCTGCGCAGGTACTTGCTATTGAGGTTCACCAACTCCATCAGTTCACAGACCCGAGCCTCAAGTTGCTTGCCGGACGCAACCCGGTTGACAAACAGCGGCTCGCCGATTGTTTCCAGAATGTTCATCCGTGGATTCAGAGAAGAGAACGGATCCTGGAAGATGAGCTGCATGTGCTTTCGAAAAGCTCTCAGTTCCATTTCCGGCAGCTCGTGTATTTTCACATCACCAGCCGGCAGATGGAAAACAACCTCACCTGCGGTCGGTCGAATCGCCCGCATGATCAAACGTGCGGTCGTCGTCTTCCCGCAGCCACTCTCTCCGACGAGAGCAAGGGTCTCGCCTTTCTGAAGCGCAAACGTCACGTCGTCCACCGCCTTGACA
>JBGPAN010000092.1:0-10642 GCA_041480785.1 Bacteroidota bacterium
CAGGCTACTTTGATACGCCGAACAAGTTCGAGGTCCCCGGCTCAGACCTCCCCAAAGTGCATCGCTACTACAACGAACCATACTCGTATGTGGGAAGGAATGTCGCGGTCGTGGGTGGCAAGAACTCTGCAATTGAGACGGCGCTGGATCTCTTCCGTGCAGGTGCCAGAGTGACGCTGATTCACCGTGGGAAGAAACTGAGCGACGGAGTGAAGTACTGGATCCTCCCGGATATCGAGAACAGAATCAAAGCAGGTGAAGTGCGTGGCTTGTTTGAAACAACAGTCAGGAACATCAAGCCGGGCTCGATTGTGGTCGAAGGTCAACACAATGAAGAGATTCTCAACGATGCGGTCTTCGTCATGATCGGCTATCAACCAGATATGAGGCTTCTGAAGCAGCTTGGAGTTAATATCGATGATTCGTCGTTGGCGCCTATCCACGATTCCTCAAGCATGCAGACCAATATTGCAGGGGTCTATGTCGCAGGCTCTCTTGCCGCAGGGAAGTACAACAACAAGATCTTCATTGAGAATGGAAAAATGCACGGGAAGATCATCGTTGAATCTGTCCTCCGTTCTCGTTGATTTTCGGGGCAAGTTTTGCTACTTTCTATAAGCGCCCTAAAAATATGCTTCGGTAGTTCCATGGCGAGATTTTCTTCGCGTTTCTCTGCGTTCTCTGCGGTTAGATTCAAACCGCGAAGGCCGCAGAGGGACGCAAAGTGGTTTTTGAGAAGGTTCTAAAGACTTCATTTCCAAGAGCATAGTATCTGAATCGAAAGGCTAGAAATGACTGAAGGCTCTATCGTACAAATCATCGGACCTGTTGTTGATATAGACTTCCCGAGCGGAAAACTCCCATCTATCCTCAATGCAGTGAAAATCCCGCGTGTCAATGTTGAAGGGGTGCAGGAAGACCTTATCGTCGAGACCCAGATGCATCTTGGGGAAGACCGTATCCGTGCCGTATCGATGGATTCCACTGATGGGCTTGTCAGGGGAATGAAAGCCTACGATACAGGTGGCCCGATCAGCGTTCCCGTCGGTCCCAAGGTCCTTGGTCGTCTGATTAATGTCATCGGTCAGCCAATCGATGCGCTCGGACCTGTCGAAGCGAAAGCATATTATCCCATTCATCGTCCTGCGCCGAGTTTCGAGCAACTCTCCACGCAAAGAGAAATGTTCGAGACAGGAATCAAGGTCATCGATCTTCTCGAACCATATTCGAAGGGGGGCAAGACAGGATTGTTCGGCGGAGCCGGGGTTGGAAAGACCGTCGTTATCACGGAACTCATTCACAATATCGCGACGCATCACGGTGGCTATTCGGTGTTCGGTGGAGTCGGAGAACGGACGCGCGAAGGGAACGATCTCTGGCTCGAAATGAAGGAGTCAGGCGTTCTCGACAAGACAGCGCTGATCTTTGGTCAGATGAACGAACCGCCCGGAGCACGTCAGCGGGTTGGCCTTACGGCATTGACAACGGCCGAGTATTTCCGCGATGAAGAGGGAAAAGATGTGTTACTCTTCATCGACAATATTTTCCGATTCGTCCAGGCCGGATCAGAAGTGTCGGCCCTTCTTGGCCGCATGCCTTCGGCCGTGGGATACCAGCCGACGCTCGGTACGGAAATGGGTGAACTCCAGGAGAGAATCGTCTCCACGAAGAAAGGCTCCATCACATCCGTCCAGGCGATCTACGTCCCGGCGGACGACCTGACGGATCCCGCGCCTGCAACGACATTCAGCCACCTTGATGCAACAACTGTGCTGAGCCGCCAGATTGTTGACAAGGGGATCTATCCGGCGGTCGATCCTCTCGACTCAACGTCGCGCATTCTCGATCCGAACATCGTTGGTGACGAACACTACAACGTGGCAAAGCGGGTCAAAGAAATCCTTCAGACCTACAAAGACCTCCAGGATATCATCAGCATTCTGGGGATGGATGAGCTCTCAGACCAGGACAAGATCACGGTCTCTCGCGCGCGGAAAATCGAAAAATTCCTCTCGCAACCGTTCTTCACAGCAGAAGCGTTTACCGGTAGACCCGGACGGTACGTGAAACTTGAAGACACCATTCGCGGCTTCAAAGGGATCGTTGAAGGTGAATACGATGATCTGCCGGAAGGTGCATTCCTCATGGTGGGAACGATTGAGGAGGCTGTCGAACAGGGCCAAAAGATGATGGCAGCGTAATCTCCCATGGCAGAAAAAGCATTCAAACTCGAAATTGTCACCCCAAAAAGGGTTGTCTTCAGCGGGGAGGTCACGAGCTTCAGCGCTCCAGGTGTAGTCGGTGGGTTCCAGGTATTGAAGAACCACGCACCGCTCCTGTCGAGTATCGCGGTCGGTGAGGTAAAACTTGTCGATATCGCTGGAATTGAAAGCCATTATGCGACGAGCGGCGGGGTCGTAGAGGTACATGACAATAAAGTCATCTTGCTCGCTGAGACGGCGGAACGGTCCGATGAGATTGATGTGGTCCGCGCACAAGCGGCACGGGACCGCGCCCGGAAACTTTTGGCGGAGAAGAAATCGGAAGTTGATTTCGACCGGGCCCGCATAGCGTTGTTCCGCGCACTCAATCGATTGAAAGTCGCTAATCAATTATGAGGTCTGTCGACTTCTGGAGCAGCCCGCAAAAACCCATCAACGATTCTTGATGGGTTTTTTCATGAGAGCGATGATGGCTGCTGCGATTTGTGCCAAGCACGCCAGTTCGTTGACATTCAAACGAGGAAGAGTTATATTCAACCGGTTTTTGACAAGTCCCGTGCACCTACGACAACCCCACTGGTCAAGAAGAGCGACGTGCCCAAACTGACCCGACCGACTGTGGCAGAGATTGACCTGAACGCACTCGCCTACAACCTCAGGGGCATACGGAGGAAGGTCGGCAGACGGGTCGGTGTCATGGGGGTCGTAAAGGCAAATGCCTACGGTCACGGAATTGTGGAAGTGGCGAAATTCCTCGAAGTCCAGAAGATCGACTATCTTGGTGTTGCGAATCCCGAGGAAGGTGTTGTCCTCCGGGAAGCTGGAATGACCGCTCCCATCCACGTTTTTACGCTTCCTTCCAAGTCGCAGGCCTCTCTGTTTGGGTCGTACGATCTCGAGCCAACAGTCTGCTCGCTGCATGAAGCGGCGCTCCTCAATACACAGGCACAGCGAGTCGGCAGGACAATTCGTCTTCACGTGAAAATCGACACCGGGATGAACAGAATCGGTGTTGAGCCGAAGGAATTGAAAAAGCTATTGAAAGCCCTGGCCAGGCTTCGACGTCTGGAAATCAAAGGCATCTACACCCATTTCGCAATGGCTGACGCTCGTGACAAGTCTTTTTCGAGACAGCAGCTGGCCGAGTTTCATGTGGCGCTTGATGTGCTGCAGAAGGAAGGAGTCTCAGTAGAGGTCGTTCACTGTGCCGGTAGCGCGGGCATACTCGATTTGCCTGAGTCTTTTTTTTCCATGGTGCGTCCTGGTATCATGCTCTATGGCTACTATCCGTCCTGTGAGACTACGGAAAGCGTGCCGCTGAAACCCGTTCTGTCGCTGAAGTCGCGAGTCTCCATGGTGAAGTGGGTTGAGCCTGGAGAGAGTGTGAGTTATGGAAGAAGGTACATCGCAAAGAGAAAGACCAAGATCGCAACGTTGCCGCTTGGTTATGCGGACGGTTACATGCGATCCCTGACCGGACGTTCGACGGTGTTAATTGGGAACAGAAGATTTTCGACCGCAGGAACGATTTGTATGGATCAACTTATGGTTGATGTGGGAAGCGCGGACGTTCGCGTTGGCGACGAGGCCGTGCTGATCGGCCAACAACATCGAGAGCGTATTAGTGCGTGGGATCTTGCAGCGACTCTTGGTACCATCCCCTACGAAATCTGCACCAACATTTCTTCACGTGTACCACGAATCCATCGGTGACATATGACACAGACGAATGATGTCGTCCGAACATTGTTTGCGAATTTTCCGATCGCGGAGCTGGGATCGGACAACCAACGCCAGGTCTTCGACAAGCTCAAGACACGGTTCGGGCAATCCTCTGATGCAGCGGCGGAGTTGAAGAATCTCTACAAGGTAAAGGGATTCTCGGACTTCGCAGCTGTAATGATGTGGATTCTCGAAAGGGCTCAGAAGGATCCTCAGCTGGCTGCCACGAGCCCGGAGGACGAAACGCTTCTGCTTTCAACGTTTCGGTGGGCGATAGGGGAGCAAGGATTTCCGTCTGCATCGGCTTCTTCATCAGAAGGCGGAACGGAAGCGGTCGATGAAAAGGGCTTCGCTTCTCAGCTTGAGCGGTTTTCGGAGGCCGTTCAAAGCGGAATTGAGGGGCGCGGGGCCCAGCTGGAAAACCTCTTCAATGAGTGTGAAGGAATCGCGAACCGTGCTTCTGATGACGATTTCAAGCAGTTCGGCGCTCTGATGGCCGATTTCCTCAAGTTCATCGCAGAGGGTGAACTCCTCGATGACGTTCGTGTGATCAACATAGTGTCCAACATCTCTTCGTCGATCTCTCAATGGGCGATTTCTCCACCAGACGCCCGTCATGGACTGATGGAGGAAGCCCTCGGAATGCTGAGGGATTTCAGAACTCACTTTGAATAATCTCCTACAGAAGCTATGTCGCAGACGTTTGCTGTAATCATGGCAGGTGGTGTTGGGACGCGGTTCTGGCCGAAAAGTCGCGGCCGCTCGCACAAACAGTTTCTTGAAATCCTCGGCCAGGGGACGATGATCGAGAAAACGCTCGAAAGGGTCAGACCGCTTGTCGAACAAAACGACGTATTCGTCGTCACGAATCGACTCCAGGTGGACATGCTACACAAGCTCGTACCGTGGATTCCCCCCCAGCACGTCCTCGCGGAGCCCCTGGGACGCAACACGGCAGCGTGCATTGGTCTTGCCGCTTTGTGGGTCGAGCGCATCAATCCCGAAGGCCTGATGGTGGTCTCTCCTGCAGATCATGTCGTCAAGGACCCCGGCGAGTTCGTGAGGATCCTCCGCTTAGCACTTCGCGTTGCCGAGGAGAAAGATGCTCTGGTCACCATCGGTATCAAACCAACGCATCCGGAAACGGGGTATGGATATATCCAGAGCGAGGAGGAGGAGATCGACCGGAACGAGTACCGTGCAGAGGGAGTCTATCGTGTGAAAACGTTCGCGGAGAAACCGAACCTCGAGACAGCAGAGCGATTTCTGAAGAGCGGAGACTTCTTCTGGAACAGCGGTATCTTTATTTGGAAAGCACGTGTCATTCTTCGCGAGATTGAACTCCACCTTCCTGATCTCTACGAGCAGCTGCGCGACGTGGGTGAAACGATCGGCACTCAGGTCTATGAGCAAACGTTGGAGCATGCGTACAGGATCATTCGCAGTATCTCCATCGACTATGGCATCATGGAGAAGGCTGGGAATGTATTTGTCGTCAAAGGTGATTTCGGCTGGAGTGACGTTGGTTCCTGGGATGAGGTTGTTCGACTGACGCCCAAAGATGCTGACGGCAACTCGTTGAAGGGGCGCGTGCTCAGTTTCGACTCGAAGAACAACTATATCGATGCAGGTAGCAAAGTCGTTGCTGCACTTGGAGTCGAAGACCTTGTTGTGATCAGCACAGATGATGCGCTTCTCATCTGCAAGAAGGGAAAATCGCAAGAGGTCAAAGAGGTCGTCGACTTTATCCGACGGAAGCAAATGAATGAATATTTGTAACAGGGTTGTATTCGGAGTCCTCGCAGCTTGCCTAGCGGGGCTCGCCTTGGCCGGCTGCGCAACGTCGCCCCGGTTTGCCACCCGAAGCACCCCATCCTCCCCTAAAGAAGATGCCAGAAGCGAAACGACAAAGCCGGTCGAATCGAAGACCCCTCGAAACTCCGGCGGCAAGATCCTTCTGACGCTCGAAGGCGTGGCGTCATACTACGCTGACGAGTTCCACGGCAAACAAACCTCCAATGGCGAGATCTATGATATGAATGATCTCACTGCAGCCCATCGGACGTTTCCCTTCGGCACAAAAGTTCGCATCACCAATCTTGAAAACGGGAAGACTGTCCTCGTTCGGGTGAATGACCGCGGTCCTTTTCACGAAGGGAGGATTATCGATCTTTCCCTCGGTGCGGCGAAGGAACTTGATCTCGTGAAGACGGGAACGGCACGAGTGAGAATCGAAGTGCTTGAATGGGGAAATGGTACATAGCATGACGGCCGAATGAAGATCACCGTTCACGTAAAACCAAATGCCCACCAGGAAACCGTCACAGTTCGCGAAGACGGTGTGTATGTTGTGCAGGTCTCGGTCCCACCCATAGAGGGAAAAGCGAACGAAAGGCTCATTGAGGTCCTCTCCAAGCACTTTCATCGACCCAAAAGGGCAATACAGATACTTAGAGGAACGCATGGCAGGCACAAAATCGTCGAAATTGAATAGAAAAGACTGCCGAAGGACGTCAATGAAGCGGAATCTCTCCACTCTTGGGCTTCTGACCCTCAGTTTGACAATCTCGTTGTTCGCCGGCGTTCCGGATTCAGTGTCGACAGCCACGGTGGAGCCAGGGGTGAAACACATGACCATTCTCAAGGATGGCCCTTATGCTATTGATGTACTGGTCGTTGACTTGCAGGCGAAGCATCTGCAAGTGGAGTCATTTCGACCCATGGGATTGGTGAAAACGACTGAACAGGTCAGAAGGAACGATCGCGAGGATCACAACGTCGTGGCTGCAATCAATGCTGATTTCTTCAGCTTCAACAGCGGTTGGCCTGTGGACAATCAGGTCATGAACGGGCAATTTGTTTTCGCGTCGTCGACCCAAAGATCTCATCTGGCCATTGACGTCAACGGCAAGCCGTTCATTGACAAGTTCAGCCTCTCTGCGTGGGTCAAGCCGAAAAACGGAAAGGTATATCCCATCGACGCAGTCAATGACATCCATCGGGCCAACTCAATTGTTCTCCACACCTCATTCTCTGACACGGCGACGAATTTCTCCGGTCCGGGTATGACATTCCTGCTGGGCCTCGCGGGTTCATCCTGGTCTGTCGGCGACACACTGAGGATGGCAGTGACACGAAACGGGGTGTCCGACCTGATGCACATTGCAAAGGATCAGGCCGTGCTCTGGATCGGCAGCGGTCCTGATGTCTGGTCTGCACGCGAGGATGTGAAGGCTGGTGATACCGTGCTCGTCTACCTTGGCACTCAGCCGCCGGCGCGACATGTGAGGACGATGGTTGGAGGTGCTGGAATGATTCTCGCAAACGGCAAGGCTGTCTCCGATAGTATCAATGTCAGGGAGAAAACGAGCATCGCGTTTCTGAAAGCCCGTCATCCGCGGACCTTTGTTGGTTTCGACAAGGATTCGACCCGGCTCTTTCTCTGCGTTGTCGACGGACGGCAGGAAAGAAGCATTGGAATGAACTTCCAGGAGATGGCTGATTTCCTGCTTTCCATCGGAGTATGGAATGCGGTGAACCTCGACGGAGGCGGCTCAACGACAATGGTGATCCACGACAAAATCGTCAATTCCCCGTCTGACAAGACCGGCGAACGTCCAGTGGCAAACACTCTGCAGATCATCAGACTGAAACCAGCGCCGGGAAGCAGATGAAGCTTAATGGGCCATGCCGACAGGTCACTTGTTGAAAGGCAATACCTTGACCAGAATACGAAGCTCAGTCGCACTGTTCTTCCTATCTTCTCTTGTGCTTGTGCTCAATTCCGCCCGCGCGCAGAGTGTCCCGGGTCCATTGCCGACTCTTCGCGAGCAAGCGGCAATTCAGCAGGTATGGTTGAAAATCCGACTGGACCGCGTTCTTCCGCAACTCATGAGGGAAAACAATGTCCGGATGTGGATCGTTGATATGGGGGAGTACAACGAGGATCCGGTGTTTTCTTCTCTGGTCTCTGCCACTACCTTCTCTGCCCGCCGAAGAACCATATACATGTTCTTTGATCGCGGAACTGAAAAGGGAATTGAGAGGCTCGCGCTCGGGGGGTCGTCACAGGGAGGTCTGTTCGCAGCTTATCGGGACACCACGCTCGAGAATGCCGAACTCTGGGGTGATATGCAGTGGACGATGCTCGCCAATGCCGTACGAGATAGAGATCCAAAAACGATTTCGGTTAACATCTCGAACACTCACGCCTTCTCCGACGGTCTCAGTGCCGGCGAATGGGAGTTGATGCAAAAAGCTCTTGGCCCGAAATACGTCGGGAGGGTCGTCAGGGCAGAGAGACTGCCATTGGACTATATTACGGTTCGGATACCGGAAATGCTTCCTCTGTACAAGAAGATGATGGAAACGTCACGCGCTATCATCGTACAGGCCTTCTCCAGCAATGTGATCACGCCAGGGAAGACCACCACGCAAGACGTCGTCTGGTGGATGAGGCAAAAAGTCCAGGAGCTTGGCCTGACAACCTGGTTTCAGCCCACGGTCGATGTCCAAAGGCGGGGAGCCGATCTCAACAACGACCCAGATCCTGTCATCCAGAGGGGGGATGTCCTGCACTGCGATTTTGGAGTCACTGGCATGAGGCTCAATACTGACACCCAGCACATGGGATACGTCTTGAGGGAGGGCGAGACTGACGTTCCGGCAGGGATTCAAGCATTATTGGCAAGGAGCAACAGGCTGCAGGATATTGTCATCGAAGCGATGAAGCCTGGTAGAACGGGAAATCAAGTCCTCGCGCTGGCGCTGGCACAAATGAAAAAAGAGGGAATTGATGGTTCCGTGTATTCCCACCCCATCGGCGAGCACGGACACGGTGCCGGAGCAATCATCGGATTGTGGGATCGACAAATGGGAGTTCCTGGGAGGGGGGATGTTCCCTTAATACCCAACACCTGGTATTCGGTCGAGTTGCAGGCTGGTGCCAAGGTCCCCGAATGGGACAACCAAGTCGTCAGATCTCCCCAGGAGGAAGACGTAATTGTTGGACAAGATGGCTCGGTCCACTGGATTTTGGAACGACAAGCAACGTTTCACCTCGTGAGGTAGCTCCTGAAAGCGTCTGCTTGGGTTCAAGAACCCCGAAATTCGATGAATTTTGGGGTTTTCTGTTTTTTGGATTATCCAGCACTTGATTTTGACGAGGGAACGAAGTACATTAACCAGGTAACCATTTTGAATACATCGCTCTACGGTTGAGGACTGAGAAAAGGAACTTATTCAGTTTTCGAACTTGTTGATATCAAAATGGTTGTCAAGGGGAATGCAACCGATTGCCGACTCCGTGGGGACGAGGAAGGCAATCGTAGGAATTAAGAAACTGGATCAATACAGGGGGAACTTTGAGGTCATTTTCACTCAATATTGACAGGGTTTTTTTGCCGTTTTTTGCTCTTCTTTTCATGACCATTTCTCAAATCGGTTGCTTCAGGCCTGAATCATCTTTGGCAGGGAGAGCCGATGACCATGACGCCTTCCTCTCCGGATCCAAGTCCAAGTCCCAGCCACCAGCAGCAAACCTGGACCATCGAACTGAGTGGTCCGTCCAACGCTACGGCGAGACGGTCAAGAAATACTCATACAAATACGATCTTGACTGGCGTCTCGTGATGGCTGTTATGAGGCACGAATCGAGGTTCACCGCAGACGCTGTCAGCCAGCGAGGAGCATTTGGACTGATGCAAATCATGCCTGCAACCCAGGTTGAACTGGCTGGCAAGCTTGGTGTCGAGGAGACAGAGAGCCCCTCCAACAACATCAAGGCTGGTGTTTTCCACCTCCAACAGCTCTACCGTGCAATCAGCGGGTTGGACGAGGAGAACCATATCAGGCTAACTCTTGCGGCCTACAACGCCGGTTTGAACCGTGTTCTTGACGCACAGGATGTTGCCGGGTACCTGGGCTATAATCCCCAGAATTGGCAATCCGTGAAATCGGTGCTCCCACTGCTTACGAAACGCTACCAGAGCCTCCACAGGAACATTTGGCCATCGGGGAAGCCCAGAGCTGGATATTTCACCGACTGGAACCAGACTCAACTCTATGTCGAGTCTATTATGGCGTACTACGGCCAGTATCAGGTCGCGCTAAAGTAACCTGTACACTTCCATTTTCTCCGTTGCTTGGTAACCTTTCTCATTGACTTGAGGGATCTCCGGATTGTGAGGTTCCCTGGGTCTTCGATCTAGATAAGCGGTCGAAAGGTATCTCCGCCAACCAGGTCACGCTGAAAAACTTCTGCCTGCCCCGAACGCTTTCCTCGGGGTTCAGCCTCTCATAGACCCCGAACAGAGGAATTTCGGGTGACAATGTGGTTTTCATCCGCTCCTCCAGGTGGTTGTCCATTCTCAAGTCTGGAACCGAAAAATCCGAACCATCTTGTTTGATAGTCGAGCCCAATTTGAATATATTGCGGCAACATGATAAGCTTTGAAAGAGGAAATATTCGAGCGGCTGAGCTTTTCGGCGACTTCTGGTTCAATTCAGAGCCAATCACTTTGAGAGACCTCAGAGGGAAGGTGGCACTTCTGGAATTCTGGGATTATTCCAGCGCGAATTGCGTCAGAACCCAGCCCTATGTCAGGGAGTGGCGCTCCAAATATCGGGAATTCGATCTCGTGGTCATCGGCGTGCACACCCCGCAGTTCAAGTTTGGTCGAGATCCCGAGAATGTCGAG
>JBGPAN010000093.1:0-10588 GCA_041480785.1 Bacteroidota bacterium
ACCCGTGACAGTTCCTCCATGATGATTACGAAATGAACCGGGGAAAGGCCCGCGCCGCCGAATTCAGACGGGACCGTGGCGCCAAGGAAACCAAGTTCGCCCATCTTTCGGACGATCAAGTCCGGGAATTCCTGAGCTTCGTCGTATTTCATAACCTTCGGAAGGATCTCGGCAATCGCGAAGTCACGCACCGACTGCTTGAGCATCTTCATGTCATCCGTCAGCGCAAAATCAATTCCCTGCTCAGAAGAAATGCTATCTGTCATACGGTTCCTTTGGTTTGGGATGCACGTGGTTCATCGCGTCTTAGATCTTCCCGCTGCTTAAGCGGAAATCGTTGATCAAACCAGCGGCAACATCATAAGGATTGGATTGCCGCTGGAGCAGGAGTCCCAATTTCTTGTGCAGTTCGCTTAACCGTTCGTTGTTCCAGAAGTCAAAGTGAAGTTGATCATCGATGATCTCGCGAATTCTTCCTTCCAGGCGGGCTTTCCTTCTTCGCTCCAGGGCACCATTCGCCTCAAGAAACGAACGATGCTGTTGAATCAACGATGCGACTTCTTCGATCCCCTTGCCATTGTGCGCCTGTGTCTGCACCACCTCGGGCACCCAGCTCACTGCATCATGCGCTCGAAACCCCAGAATCATTTTGAGAGACATCACAGCCTGCTCCGCACCCGGTCTGTCGGCCTTGTTCATGACGAAGAAATCGGCGATCTCCATCAACCCTGCTTTCATCGCCTGAATACCGTCACCTGATTCAGGAACAAGCACCACGAGTGTAGTATCTGCGGCACCGGCAATGTCCAACTCCGACTGACCTACACCGACCGTCTCCATCAAGACAATATCGTACCCTGCAGCATCCAGGACGTCAGCTGCTTCTTTCGCCCTCTTGCTTAACCCCCCGAGGCTCCCCCTCGAAGCCATGCTCCGGATGAAAACGCCTTCATCCAATTCGACTTCACTCATCCGGACTCGGTCTCCGAGCAAAGCCCCTCCGGTGAAAGGACTGGTCGGATCAACGGCGATGATGCCCACTTTTTTCTTTTGTGTGCGATAAAACTTGGCAAGCTTGTTGGTCAGCGTACTTTTGCCTGCCCCCGGTGGGCCAGTGATTCCCACGCGATACGCCTTGCCTGTCTGGCCGTAGATTTCCTTGAGAATCTCTCTGGAAAGCGCAGAGTCGTTTTCCACCTGCGAAATTGCCCGGGCAACCGCCCTGCGATCTCCGGTGAGAAGTTGATGTATGAAATCACCTTTGCCTTCCATCGGACTTAGGCAAACTTGTTTTTGAAAAACTCTGCCGTCATTTTCAGCCCCTCCGACAAACTGACGCTTGGCCTCCAGCCAAGTTCGCGCTGGATCTTCGCAGAACTGATGACACTGCGAAGTTGCTCACCGATCTTTGCCGGCCCGTGTTCTTCAGGGCATGCTGGATTGAGCAACGCCCGCAAGATCCGGAATAGCTGTGTCACGTCGGTCTCGACACCGGTTCCAATATTGAAGATATTCGAGCCGGAATACTTCAGCGCAAGAAGGTTTGCCCTGACCACATCGCCCACGTAGGTGTAATCTCTTGTCTGCTTCCCGTCTCCGTTGATAACGGGATTTTCTCCCTGAAGCATTTTCTTCGCGAAGATCGCTACGACACCCGCTTCTCCATGCGGATTTTGCCGCGGTCCATAGATATTGGCATAGCGCAAGACAACGTGATCGATACCGTGCACCTCTTTGTAGTAGTAAAGGTATTTCTCAGTGACGAGTTTCGTAATTCCATAGGGCGACAATGGCCTGACCGGATGTTCCTCATCTGCCGGAAAAGAGTCTTGCTCACCATAGATCGCTCCTCCCGTGGAGGAAAAAATGATCTTCTTGACTCCCGATTGACGCGCCGACTCAAAAATGTTCAATCCACCGATGACATTGACACTGGCATCGAATTTCGGATCCGCAACCGATCGGCGCACATCCATTTGAGCGGCGTGATGATTGACGACGTCAAATGAGTGGCGCTGGAAGACCTGCGCAATTTCCTGGCTGCGAATGTCGAGTTGGCAGAACTCCGCTTTTGGACTGAGGTTTTCCTTCACACCCGATGAGAGATCATCGGCAACGACGACGTTGTGCCCGTCAGCAACATACGCATCGACCAGATGCGATCCAATAAAACCTGCCCCTCCCGTTACGAGAATATTCACTAGAGATCTCCTGATGCTTGTTGTGAGGCAATCACCGGAGAGCTTTCAGTCCGATGTCACTTCGATAATAGGCACCGTCAAACGTAATCGCGGCAACCCCACGGTATGCAGCGTCGATGGTGCTCTTGAGTTCGTGTTCATATCCGATCGCCGTGACTCCGAGAACCCGACCCCCGGAGGTCACGATACTTTCACCGTCGGATCGCGTACCAGCATGAAAAACAACAACTCCTTCATCTGGTTTGATGGTATCGAGACCGTGGATCGGCTTCCCAGTTTGATAGTCATCAGGATATCCACGCGATGCCATCACGATGCAAACGGCAGAAGCCGGGTGCTGTTTCACAGATTGCGGGTCGAGTCTCCCTTCGGCCACAGACATCAGGATCTCTGCCAGATCTCCCTCGATAAGAGGCACAACAACCTGTGTCTCGGGATCCCCAAACCGACAATTGAACTCAACGACTTTCGGGTGGCCATTGGATATCATCAGTCCGCAGTACAGACAACCACGGTATGGCGTGCCGTCAGACTTCATTCCTTCCAGGACAGGTTCGATGACCTCTTCTCTCACCCGCTGAAGCACGTCTGCGGTTACGATTGGAGCGGGGGCATATGCGCCCATTCCACCCGTATTTTTTCCCTGGTCATTATCCAAGATGCGTTTGTGGTCCTGAGCAGAAGCAAGAGTGACATATCGCTCGCCATCGGTCAAAGCAAATACGGAAGCCTCCTCACCGACCAGATACTCTTCAATGACCACTTTTTCTCCGGCGGATCCGAACGCCTTGTTCAACATCATGTCCCTCAGCGCAAGAACAGCGGCCTGATGAGTCTCACAAATGACGACGCCTTTTCCTGCAGCCAAACCATCAGCTTTCACAACAACAGGCGTTGGGAGAGTTCCTGCATATGACTCTGCCTGGGAAAGTTCACCGGCACGAAAGCTCCGATATGCAGCCGTCGGGATTCCGTGCTTCGCCATGAAATCCTTGGCGAACGCTTTGCTTCCCTCAAGCATTGCAGCGGCTTTGCTGGGTCCAAAGATCTTCAGTCCATTCCGTTCAAACTCATCGACAATGCCTTCGACCAGCGGCTGCTCCGGGCCAACGATTGTGAGATCCACTTTGTTCAGCCTTGCAAACCTCATCAAACCTTGGATGTCCGTCGGCTTCAGCGACACAAGCTCAGCGTGAAGGGCGATTCCTGCGTTGCCCGGGGCGCAAAAGAGAGAGTGGACTTGCGGGCTCTGCCGCAGCTTCCAGACGAGTGTATGCTCTCTGCCGCCCGATCCGATAACGAGGATATTCACGAGACTTCTTCCTGATGTTTGACGAGTGCATTCTTGTCGAGGTCCATCAACGATTCGAACTGCCTGGCAAGCTCTCCAGTGAGGACAAGTCGATTGTACCGGTTGGCGAACTCTTCAGGTATTTGCTTCAACTGGTTTTTCTCGTATTGCGCGAAGAAATTGCGAAGAGCCTCCTCGTGAGCTTTTGTGTCCTTCAATGGAACGCACACGCCGGCACCACATTCCAGGGCGAGTTGCTTCGTGTATCCCTCGATGACCGATCCGAGGATCGGTTTGCGCGCTCCAAAGTACTCATAGAGCTTGCCCGGAGATTGATAGTCATTGTCGAGCACGAGCCAGAGGATATCCGAATCGACAAGTCGTTTGATGCATTCCTGATGCGGCAAATAGCCATGGAAGGCCACATCATTCTGCAAACCGAGTTTGCTCACGAGCATCTGATCTTCCTCGCGTGTGTTGCCGACGAATCCTACTTCGACACGACCACGCATTTGCGGAGCATCGAGGAAAACGTTGTGGAGTGCGTGGAGAAGAACCGAAGGATTCCGATCCGCATAAAATGTCCCCGCGTGCGTGATTCGCATCTTGCGGCGTTGGGAAGGTTTCGAACCATCTGCGATTTCAAAGTCGGCTGGATCATAGCCCTGAGGAATGATCACGACATCGTGATAGTCCAGCCCAAGGTAATGACTCAAGATGCTCTCCTTTACACGACGAACGGTCGTTACGATCCGATCTGCTGCTTTGAGGACCCGCTTCTCCAAACGATAGTGCTGATACCGATGAGCAGGAGTAGGATAGTATTTGAATGGGTAGTCCAGCCAGGCGTCCCGATAATCAAGAACGAGCGGCAATCCAAATTTCTTTTTCAGCGCTTCACCGATCAGAAAGTCCGTTTGAGGAGGAGCTGTGGCAAAGATCAGGTCAAACTTCTCGCGGGAAAGAAGTTCACTTGCAGCTTTCACCGCTTTCGACCGCCATCCGATTTTCGTGTCGGGGAAAAAGACGCTGTCTCCGGCAAATTGAAGAACCTTCCGGATCCTTTCAGAAGGCATCTTCACAATACCCTGTTTCTTGAAAAGACGATTAGGATCAAGAGAACTGGCTCTGACAATCTCTGTCCCGGCAGATTCAACTTCTTCAAGTAGTGTATGATCCGCCGCATAGTATCCAGTTGGCGCGACCGTGAGGACCGTCGGTTTCCATCCATACTTGGGCAGGTACTTCACGAATTTCGCGGTCCGTTGCACCCCGCTCAATCCCATGGGCGGAAAATAGTACGCAATAACAAGAACTTTTCGAAACTCACTGCTCATACGATTATCAATTCTTTTGGCGATTTCGTGATCACCTCACATCCCGAATCCCGAACGACGACATCATCCTCGATCCGCACGCCTCCAAAACCCTTGACGTAGATGCCCGGCTCGATGGTGAAGACGTTCCCTACGTTCAGTACATCTTTGCTCTTCACAGAGAGCCGAAGCGGTTCGTGAATCTCGATCCCCAATCCATGCCCCAGTGAGTGGCTGAAGTACTTGCCAAACCCATTCTGACGGATATGATTTCGAGCGACCCTGTCAAGATTTCGGGCGGGTATACCTGGGCGCGTCGCCTCGATAGCCTTGCATTGCGCTTCCAGGACTATTCGATAGATTCTCCTTCCACGCTCGGTTGGCTTTCCGACAACCACCGTTCGTGTCAAATCACTGTTGTATCCTTTGTACTTGCAGCCGAAATCCAGCGTCACGAACTCTCCCGGGCGGATCTTTTTCTCCGTGGCCCTTCCATGCGGCAAAGCTCCTCTCGGTCCACTGGCAACGATCGATTCAAATGCATCTCCGTCTGCTCCCATGCGCTGATGCCAGTAGCTGATTTCTGCGGCGATATCGAGTTCCCTCACCCCGGGTTTAAGCGCCAGAAGAACTTTCTTGAACACTTTGTCCGTGATTGCAGCCGCTTGTTTCATCGCTTCAATCTCTGATTCTTCTTTCACTGCAGCAATTGTTTCGATGACCGAGCGCTTCGAAACGAACGAAGCGGAAGGGAAAAGCTTCTTAAGATTTTCAAACATCGAGACACTCAGATATTGACTTTCAAATCCTACGTTTTTTTTCCCATTGATCATGCCGCGTTTCCGAGCGGCCTTCAAAAGAGTGTCAGACGTGACGATGATTTCAAACCCGTCAATCTCGGTTTTCGATTGCTCGCGGTAGCGGTTGTCGGTGAGAAAATACTGTTTGCTGAGGGTAACAACGCAGAGTCCGTTGGATCCCGAAAACCCGGTAAGGTAGCGTACGTGGGGGAGATGTGAGACAAGGAGTGCATCCATCCTTGATGTCTCAAGATGCTTGCGAACCTCTTGGAGCCGACGCTCAAACATTCAGTGGGTTTTTTAGACGTGGTAGTTGGGGGCTTCTTTCGTTATAGCCACATCGTGAGGATGGCTTTCGCGCAACCCTGCATCGGTCATCCGAACGAACTGCGCCTTCGTTTTCATCTCGGCAATTGTGCGACAGCCGCAATATCCCATGGCAGCCCGCAAACCACCGATCATCTGATGCACGGTCTCGCTCAGGCTTCCTTTCGAGGGAACCCTGCCTTCGATACCTTCCGGAACAAGCTTCTGAATGTCATCCTCGACATCCTGAAAGTATCGGTCCTTGCTCCCCTCCTTCATTGCTTCGATGGAACCCATGCCCCGGTACATCTTGTAGCTTCTTCCTTCGTAGAGGACCTTTTCACCGGGACTCTCATCCACACCGGCGAAAAGACTGCCCAACATGACCGAGTCTGCTCCCGCTGCGATCGCTTTCGCAATGTCGCCCGTCTGCTTGATTCCTCCATCAGCGATAAGCGGGATTCGCGACTTCAAAGCAACTTTGGCACACTCCATGATCGCGGTGACCTGAGGAACTCCAACGCCTGCAACAACACGCGTCGTGCAAATTGATCCCGGTCCGATTCCCACCTTCACGGCATCTGCACCTGCTTTGACCATATCGCGGGTAGCTTCACCTGTTGCGACATTCCCCGCAATCAACTGAACATCGAAGCGGGATTTGATTTGCTTCACCATCGTGATGACACCCTTTGAGTGGCCATGAGCCGTATCGACCACGATCACGTCGACACCCGCGCTGAACAGCGCCGCCACACGATCCATAGTATCACTGGTCACGCCGACAGCGGCGCCGACACGAAGACGCCCAAGCTTGTCTTTGCACGCGCCTGGGTGGCTCTTCTTCTTCTGGATGTCCTTGAAGGTAATCAGACCTTTCAACTTTCCGTTCTTGTCGACCACCGGCAGTTTCTCAATGCGATTCTTCTGCAGAATTGCCTCTGCTTCCTCCAATGTGGTACCGGAAGGAGCGGTCACGAGATGTCCCGCGGTCATGACTTTGGAGACCTGGAGATCGAGGTTCGGTTCGAACCGAAGATCGCGATTCGTCAAAATACCGACAAGGTTCTCATCCTGAACAATGGGGATGCCGGAAATGCTGTATTTTTTCATGACCTCGAGAGCTTCTCTCACCGTCTGAGTCGGGCCCAGCGTGATGGGATGCTGAATCATCCCGCTCTCTGACCGCTTCACCTTATCCACTTCGTCAGCCTGCTTCCGGATGGTCATGTTCTTATGAAGAATACCGATACCACCCTCACGCGCCATCGCAATCGCCATAGCAGATTCTGTCACCGTATCCATTGCCGCGCTCAACAGCGGGATGTTGAGCTCAATCAGACGCGTGAGCTTCGTTTTGACATCGGTCTCGCGCGGCAGCACAGAAGACTTAGCGGGCAACAGGAGCACATCATCATAGGTCACTGCCTCGCCGACAATTTTCTTCATCACCATGAAGGTATTCCTCTCAATCTGAATTTCGATCACGCAAACGCCGCGATGCCGGTGATATCTTCACCGACGATCAACGTATGCATCTCGTGTGTTCCTTCGTAGGTCTTCACAGACTCAAGATTTGCAGCATGTCTCATCACCGGATACTCATTGAGTATCCCATTCGCCCCAAGGATCTCTCTGGCCATGCGAGCTATCCCCAGCGCCTCGTGAACATTGTTCCTCTTCGCAAGTGAGACCTGAGTAAACTTCTCTTTCCCTTGATCTTTGAGACGACCCAGCTGAAGACACAGAAGCTGAGCTTTCGTTATCTCAGTCACCATATGAACAAGTTTTTCCTGCGTCAACTGAAAAGCAGCGATCGGCTTGTCAAACTGAATTCGGGATTTGGCGTACTGCAAAGCGGCATCGTAACAAGCCATTGATGAACCTACCGCTCCCCATGCGATTCCATACCGAGCCTGGCTGAGGCATTTCAGAGGAGATTTCAATCCGCTGGATTCGGGGAGGATGTTCTCTTCCGGAATGAGGCAATCTTGAAAAACCAGCTCAGATGTCACAGAGGCCCTGAGCGAATGCTTCCCTTTCATCTCGGGAGCGGAAAATCCTTTTGTTCCTCTTTCGACGAGAAATCCTTTGATTTCGCCGTCGAGTTTAGCCCAAACGACAGCAACATCAGCAATGGAGCCGTTCGTGATCCACATTTTTGCTCCGCTGAGGATGTACGCCCCATCCCGTCTTTCGGCACGAGTGATGAGTCCACCGGGATTTGAGCCATAGTCAGGTTCTGTGAGACCAAAACAACCAATGGCATCACCCGCGGCAAGCTTTGGCAGCCAATATTCCTTCTGCTTCTGTGAGCCAAACGTGAAAATGGGATACATCACAAGGGCACTTTGTACCGAGGCGAAACTTCGAATTCCGCTGTCGCCCCTTTCCAGCTCTTGCATCACAATGCCATAGGCAACATTGTTCATTTCAGCACCACCATATTTCGCGGGGAGCGTCGAACCGAACAATCCGAGCTCAGCCATTTGAGGCACAAGATGAAGCGGAAAGGTTCCCTCCTCATAGTGCTTCTCAATAATCGGAAGCACTTTCTGGTCGACGTACTCTCGAACAGTCTTTCGGACCATCAACTCGTCTTCCGAAAGCAATTCGTCTATCTGAAAGTAGTCGACCCCTTGGAACTTTGACATGGAGTATCCTATGGGAGGAACGGGGTGTGTCTATTTTAGGCGACAGAAAACGCGAAATTGCTGAATAGGTTTGAAAAATTAGTCAATAAACGACGCAATGTCAAGGTTGGATAGAGAGGGTAGAAAAAAACTGAGCCAGTTTCTCAGCCGTCCCACCATAGGCGACCGATAACTGGCCCATCAAGAAGGAGGTAGCGTTCTGCTCCCTGTATTCTTTGACGGCAGTTGCCGGCAGAAGTTGCACATGGCGCGACTTTTTTCAAAAAAAAGTGATGGGATGGTACAGATGAGGGATGAGAGGGAAAGAGATGAATTGCCTTGAACTCGAATCTATCGAAATCATTCACAACGAGATAGAGGTCGAAATCCAGAAGGTGAGGAAAAGGATCCGTTGCAAGGCATGAGTCCACTTCGAATAGCCGCGAGCGGAATTGCCCTCAATTCTCGGCCTTGATGCCGTATTTCTTGATCTTCAGATAAAGTGTTTTGGGGGTAATTCCAAGCCCTTGTGCAGTCTTGATTCTGTTCCATTGATGATGTTTCAGCGCAACCTCGATGTGGAGTCTCTCAACTTCTTCGAGGGACAGTATGCCGATTTGCTCCACCGGAGACGAACTCGACCCTGGAGGAGCCGCTTGACCCGAGAGAGACGGGTTAATCCAGAGATCCCTTGCTTCAATGGTGTCATCATGACTCAGAATGACGGCTCCTTCAATGACGTGTTCAAGTTCACGTACATTGCCAGGCCAATCGTAGCGCTCGAGAATTTTCATCGCCTCTGCATTGACAGTCTTTGGTTTGGATTTGGACTTTCGCTTGAGAAAGTGGTCCACCAACAAAGGGATGTCTTCCTTTCGGTCCTTCAGCGATGGCAACTTGATGCTTACGACGTTCAGTCGGTAGAGAAGGTCTTCCCTGAACCGCCCCGCATGGACCTCCTTTGGCAAATCCTTATTCGATGCCGACACAACCCTGACATCAACCTTCATCGAATTGGTGCCGCCGACGCGTCTGAATTCGCCGGTCTCCAAAAACCTCAGAAGTTTGGCCTGTGTTGGCTGACTGATGTCACCCACTTCGTCAAGAAAGAGGGTGCCTCCATCGGCAACTTCAACGAGCCCCTGCTTGGCGGCATAGGCGTTTGTAAAGGCCCCCTTCTCATGCCCGAAGAGCTCGGTTTCGAGGAGCTGGTCCGGGATTGATGCGCAATTGACCGCCACGAACGGCCGCTCTCGGCGAGGGCTCTCGTTATGAAGGAGATGCGCTATCAATTCTTTGCCAGTTCCGCTGGCTCCCTGGATCAGCACGAAGGCTTCACTATTCGCGACTTTTCGGGCATTCTCTACGGCATTTCGGAATACAGCACTCTCTCCAACCAGATCGCTCGCACCGCTGATCCGATTCAGCTCCCGCTTCATCACCTCTTTGTCAATCACAAGCTGACGACGTTCTGTCGCACGGCGAACCGTAGCGATCAATTGCTGTGCATCGTAGGGTTTGCTGACGAAGTCGTACGCGCCAAGCTTGATCGTCTCGATTGCCGTCTTGAAATCAACGACGTTTGTCAACATGATCACCTGGGTTGTCGGCGAGTGAACAGTAATGTGCTTGAGGACATCGATACCACTGACCCGAGGCATTTTGATGTCGAGGAGGACGATGTCGTAGATGGTGGTCTGAATCAGGTTGATGGCTTCCGTCCCGTTGAGGGCGACTTCCACATCAAATTCGGAGAGTTCTTCGAGTTCAGTCTTGAGGAGAAACGTGATGGACTCTTCATCGTCGACAACCAGAATCCGGTACTTCTTCGCCATTGCGATTCCCCCTGATTGGCGAGGCTAGAGTCCGCTGAGGACGCGTTCAACCGTGGTAAGCAAATCTACAAGATCATACGGTTTGCTGACAAAATCCTCCGCTCCCAGTTTCTTTGATTCTATCGCGTTCTTCAAATCTGCGAACCCGGTGAGCATGATAACCTTAGAGGTGGGGTGGTTCTCCTTCACAAATTTCAAGACTTCAA
>JBGPAN010000094.1:0-10526 GCA_041480785.1 Bacteroidota bacterium
CCCCACCTGCCTCCCCCTGCGAGGGGGAGCGTCTGCCTGGTTGCGCCAAGGCCTGGACCTCCTTCCCTCTTAGGGAGGACAAAGTGGAAGTGGAGTCGGCGATGCATCGCCCACGTAAATGTGACTGACATCAGAAACCTGAGGACTGCACATGAACCACGAAAGCTACCAAGAGCGCATCAGTCTCTACGTTGATAATGCGCTGAACGACAAAGACACGGCAAAACTCTTTGCTCACCTTTCACGGTGCGCCGATTGCAGGGAGTTCATGAAATTGACGGCGGGGGTCCACGCGCAAATAGCGGAAGAGGAGCTCGCAGAAGTCTCGCTCTCTCTCGACCGACGCGTCCTCGCAAGCGTTGTGGCGGCATCAGATCGTTCGGAACGAAGGCTTTGGTATGCGCCGGTGTGGTTCACCAGGATTTCTATTCCTTTGCCGGCAGCGGCATCGATACTGTTTCTGATTATCGTTGGCAGTCTGTTGTTTTCACCGATCCTTTCTCAGGGACCACAACGACAAACTGAAATCCCGGCATCCTTGATGTCAAGAATTCCGTCTTCGCTTCAGAGATAACCTGAGTTGAACAACTAGGAGCACTCCTCATGGAGAAGAACACGGTCACCGTTGAAATCAAACAGGAGGTTTCGATTACGCTCCTTTGGATCGTTTGCGGCGTGATCGTGGTCTCTCTTGTTTTCTTTTTGACTCCATCAGCGATGGATCTTTGGCCATCGCTCAATGCAGCTGGAATTGCAGGCGTCGTGTATCTCATTGCGATGCTGACCTATGCGCTCCGCAAGCCTCTGGAGATAAGGGCCAGGGTATGGATCGGCATTGCCGCAATCGTCGTGCTTGCACTCGGCGCGTTCACCTGGGTGCGGGAGCAAGGTCAGACCGAATGGCACGCTGAAACGCTAATGAGAATCAGGGGTGTCATTGGCAGGGGTGTCATGCTCAACGACATGAGGGAGCCCACCATCAAAATTCTGGACGAGTTCTATCAGCAGCGCGGAGTAAAAAAAGAATCGCTGGCGGACATTTTCCGCAAACAAAACTCAGGAGTGTCGGTGGGAGCAAATATTCACAAGCCCGAATGGGAAGGCGATCATTGGCAGGTCATCGTCGCGAAACTTGAGCCGTCAGCGATCGAACTTCTTTCACAGGAAACGTTTGTGAAAGGGAGGGATCCGCAGTTCAAAAACCACAACGGCCAGGTTGGAATGATTCAGGAAAAGATGATTCTGACAGAGAAAGGGACTACGTATGTCTCAGAGAACTGATTCTCCGGAATTTGCCCCCGGATTCATATGGCAGATCATGCTTCTGACAGTTGCTGTGCTTTGTTTTGCCGTCTATTCGCGCAGTCATGAGGATTCGAAGGGTAATATGGGTGTTGCGTCGCCAACCTCGATTTTTCCATGGATGATAGGGGGAAAGCAAACGATTGAAAACGGCCTTCGTGCGTTCAGCGGTAAGCCGCCGGAGCCCCCGCCGATTGATGATCGGGCCAGAGCGCTCGGCCCTCTCTTGATCAGTATGGTGCTCTGTCCGACGGTTTTCTTTCTTGAGTGGCGGCGGCGACGGTTGGCGAAAGCATCATTTTTCCAAAGGACACCGTTGAGAATGTCCGGGGGCCTTTACGGTCTGTGCGGGATGGTGACTGTGCTTGTGGCAGTGGCAGTCGGACCGATAGCATATATCGGTGAGAATGCGAGGGCAAACATGCGTCACGCTCAAGCCATTCAAAGCAACAGAGACGCTCTGATTAATGAATTGAACCTGCTCGCTCTCGATGCAGCGCAGTACTACATTCTTCCCAAACAACTCGGCAGTGGTGGGCGGAGTTTTGTAGGGTATTCGGTCCCCGAGAAAAACGCAAAAACAGAAGAGGCGTCATATACGGTGACAGGAACAAGGAACGTTGTTGTTTTTCGTGCAGTCTCGACAAGATATCCATCATGCGCGGTTCAAGTGAAAGTCGACAGCCTCGGACACATGCGTGAATGGATATACGAAGGTGAGTTCAGGTAATTGCGCTTCATCGTGAGCGCAACTTAGGAGGAATCAATGAACGACACACAAACGTTACGTTTGACGAAAATTGACTGGCGATGGCTGGTTGTCACGTACTGCTTCCTCGTCCTCTTTCATCTCTTGCCGTCTCTTCTGGCCTCGAGCCTCCAGCAATTCTTTCTTTCGAATGGAACCTGGCGGTTCATTCTCTGGGCAGGAGGAGGCATCGCTCTTGTCAGCGCGTACGTGGGGCGCAGATCAACTGGTATTACGATTCTGGAACCGGGGATAGCGGCGATGCTCTACATGGCGACGCTCATACCCACAGCATCGAACATCCACGATATCAACGCCACTGGGTCTAGGCTTATTGGATTGCTGGTTGCTCTTCATCTCATTGCGTTTCTGGTCGGCTGTTTTGGTGCTGCGGCTGGAGAATGGCTGCAGGTGCGTAACGAAAAAGAACATCTGCACACTGAAAACAGTTAGTACCAGGCAACAAAAACAACGCAGACTGAAAATCACCATAATTCATATCGTTTCTTGATCTCGTTGTCAGAATTGACCACGTCTATTTGCCTTTGTCAGTGAAATAAGTACATTGGCAAAGACCTCCACTGCCCGGTCCCTCTCCCCGGACAGCCTCAACTCATAGAGAAGTCAACTCAATCACGATTCCACAGTTCGAAGGGCCATCTATGCGTATCCTTACGCTCGTTGTTACCATTCTTTGCGCGAGCATTGTCTATGCTCAAGAGGTAACAGTCATTTCAGGAAAACTTCTCGGCTCTGATAAAAAGCCGATGATGATGGCTCATGCGCATCTGCTGAAGACTTCTAGCCCAAAGCCTCTCGTCCAGGCTCGCGCGAAGAGCGATGGATCGTTTGAGATCACGACGAAAGAGACCGGACTGATTGTTATGGAATTCACAGGCGTCAACCACATGGCGCTCGATGTTCCTCTTCTTGTAGAAAAGCCGCTCAAGATCGAACTCTCTGTCAACCTTGCAGCCTACTCGTATGCCGACGAGATGAAGGACGTGAAGATCATGACAGACATGACCAATTATGCTTTCGACAAGGCGCAATCGATGCAAAAACAAAGCGACGGGACGTTCGCGATCGAACTGCAGACAACCAAGGACAAGGTTCTGTATCAGGTCCTCGGTGCTGAGAAAACCGGACGCAGTATCAATGGGACGCAATCGGAGGCCTTTGAATACGATGATGGCGGTGATTATCGCTCAATCGTGGCAGCGAAAGAGGGCAAAGTGAGAATTGTATTCGATCCGGCGAAAACTATTCGCTGGACCGTGGAAGCGGATATAAAGTTCTCCGATCCTGCTTCGGCCGTAGCCAAGATCGCTGGTATACAGATGGAGGTTGCCAAGCGTTCGGCCGTCATATCGATTGTGATGAACGAATTCGTCAAGGCGGGGAACGACTGGAAGAAGTTCACCTATGACTGGTCCGCAGATCAGGCGTCGATTGTGTCACGCCTGAAAGCAGAGAAAGACCCCCTTGTACGCCAGGCGTTGCTGATGGACTATGTTGACACCAAGAGCAAATTCGCGGTCAAAGCCGACCCTGCAATCGGAGCTCAACTGTTTAAGGAGGTCCCGCCGGACTCGAAACTCTGGATGATGCCCACGCTGCCTCTCATGAAGGCGGCGGGAGATCTCTGCGGGGATGAGAACGCGTTCAAAGAGTACCTCACGAAGTTCCTTGACAAGAATCCTGACATGTCGCTGAAGTCGAACATGCTCATGAGTAATCTGATGAATGCGAAGATGATGAACGACGAAAAGACGCTCAAATTGTATTATGACGTGGCGGTGAAGTTTTTTGGTGACACACCGACGGGCAAGAGTGTGAAGGAGCGCTTCTCACCGGTTATCAACATCGCGGTTGGAAAAACGGTGCCGGCTTTCAAGGTGAAATCACTCGAGGATACAACGAAGTTTTTCACAAACAGCACCTTCAAAGGAAAAGTGTACCTGATTGATTTTTGGGCCACGTGGTGCGGGCCGTGTGTCGGTGAGATGGAAAATCTTCACAAGGCATATGCGAAATTCAAGTCGAAGAATTTTCAGATTTTGAGCCTCTCGCTGGATAGAAAACCAGAGGACGTTGCCAAATTCCGGGGCGAGAAGTGGAAGATGCCATGGCTTCATACGTTCGTTACCGACGACGCGTCAATCACAAATGCTTTCGAAGTCATCGGGATTCCCAGACCACTGTTAGTCGATGAAAACGGGAAAATTATTGCCATGGAGACGGAGTTGCGCGGTGATCAGCTCGAAAAAACGCTGGCCAAGTTCCTTGGTGAACCAAAATAGCAGAATCGTCACATGACGGTTTGGATTAACGTGGAGGGTGATTTCTCAGGTGGTCGACGATTCAGCAAAACCGTGTGGGAAAAGAATTGACTGGATCGAGGTAGGACATGGGACAAACACAACTTCTCCTTGTTATTCTGGGCATCATTCTTGTCGGTGTAGCGATTTTTGTCGGCATACAGATGTTCCAGCACAATTCTGTCGACGACGTGCGAAATTCGGTCATGACGGACCTCAACAGTTATGCTGCGCGAGCGTTGGCGTACTATGGAAAACCTACGACGCAAGGGGGAGGCAACAAGAGTTTTGATGGCGTCACGATGAGCATGATCTTTCCCAGCTCGGAGAATGTCAACGGGCGTTACTACATTGAGAGTGCTGAAGGTGACAACTGTGTAATTGTTGGCGTAGGGAAAGCGATCGCCGGAGAGGATTCCATCCGAATCCGCATTCGCGTTACGCCGGAGCGGAATACGATCGAGATCATCAACTAACGCAACGTCAAGAACGGTTCTGCTTTTTCTGAGTGCTTCCCCAGAAGTCCAGCCCTTGAGAAGACAAGAGTGCATTTAATCATCATTTGAGCTTAATAGCGCGTCGAAATGGTGTATTCGATCAGCCAGAAGCTCCAGGAATTGAATCTCCGCTTTTTCCCCCTTACCTTTCTATTGAATCTAGCACGGTTTTTTGAGGTTGCTTCACCGCTGGAGTTCATAGCTTCTCCATCGCTCATAGAGTAAGAACAGAAATCGCTTACGATGAAGTTCATCGCCAAACGGGCGAGCCAGTTCTTCCGGTGCTCAGCTGTCTTCTTGTTCTCGTTGTCTCCTTTCTGGCTTCACGCCCAGATCTCTCCCTATGCTATCGTCAGAGGCAGGGTTGTTGACGACTCGACAGGGGCACCGCTCCCGTTGACGAATGTCTTCGTTGCCAATTCGACCATTGGCACATCCGCCAATGCCGAAGGAAGATTTGTGCTCAGAGGAGTGCCGCTCGGTGAACAGCAAATTGTTGCGTCCATCGTCGGATATGTTCTCGAGACCCGGACACTTCGCCTGACAGATACCATCACGTTTGAAGTCGAGTTCCGACTCCGGCCCCGCGAACTTCAGATGCCGGGTATCCTCGTGGAGGCGAAAGATCCTGTCGAGTGGAAAAAGCATCTTAAGAGATTTGTGGATTCTTTTTTTGGTACAGGTTCAAATTCCACTCAATGCAGACTGATGAATCCGCAGGTCCTGGACTTTCAGGTTGATGAGCAGAAAGATCATTTCACTGCGACTGAGCGCGAACCGCTTGAGATCGAAAACCGCGCTTTGGGATATCGCTTCACTTATATCCTGCATCGGTATCTTGAGTCTCCGCAATTGCTGCAGTTTGTCGGTGTGGCACATTTTGAAGAGTTTCGTCCAAAGGATGCCCAAGAATCTATGCGGTGGAAAGAAAACCGACGCAAAGCGTACTACGGCTCCCGGCGGCATTTCCTCTCTGCGTTGATACACAAAACATGGAGGGAAGACGGGTTCGAGGTGAACAGCATTCGCAAGACACCGGCACGAATGGCGCTAATGTGGCGTGCAGGCTTTGAGGTCGATGCCGACACGCTTTTGAGACCCGGGCGTGCCCCTTATGAACGAAGGCTCTCCTTCGAGGGTGTGTTGCAGGTGATTTACAATCAGGGCCGGCGCCAGGAATTCTCATTGATCCAGTTAGATCAGCCCGTCGTCACGATCTTCGCCACCGGCCTTGTTGAGAATCCACTGAAGATGGTGACTCAGGGATACTGGTCTATTCAGCGGGCGGCCGACCTGCTGCCAACAGACTATGAACCGGAGTAATCGCTTTCCGGGTCTTCGGAACGACCGGGAGCCATACTCTCCCATGATGATTGAGCAACTCGGACGATTGCCTACAATGATGTTGATCCTCAGACGAATACCCCAACTCCTTCTTTGCTCCATTGCCTTCTGGTTCTTGTTCTTCCCGAGCGGGCTTCATGCTCAGGCAGTACCACGTGCTATCGTTAAAGGTTATGTCGTTGACGACTCGACCGGCGCCCCGATCGCCTTGGCAAACGTGTTTGTGGTCAGCTCAAAGATTGGCACGGCAACAGACCGTGAAGGAAGATTCGAGCTGACAAACGTTCCTCTCGGCGCCCTGGACATTGTGGCTTCCATCGTCGGATACGTACCTGCAATTAAGAATGTTCGGTTGGCAGACTCGACAGCCGTGCGGGTTGTCTTCCGTCTAAAACCCCGTGCCGTTCAAATGCCAAGCGTGGAGGTCGTTGAAAAGGATCCGGCGGAATGGAGAAGACAGCTCAAGAAATTCTCCGAGGCGTTCTTTGGTTCGACCACCAACGCGTCATCGTGCAGAATCCTCAATCCGGAGGTTCTCGATTTCACCGTTGACCAGGAAACAAATGAGCTGAGGGTGACTGCGCGTGAACCGCTGAAGGTTGAAAACAAAGCTCTTGGCTATCGGTTTCAGTGCGTTTTCATGTACAGCGCGGTATCATCAAATGAGTTTCAATTCACCGCATCCGTAGGGTTTGAAGGACTCAAGCCGAGAGATGACAAAGAGGCGAAAGAGTGGGAGGGTCGTCGTCGCGAAGCATACTATGGTTCGAAGAGACATTTCCTTCAGTCGCTGATCAGGAAGCAATCGAAAAAAGAGGGCTTCTTCGCGAACCTTCTGGGAACTTCACGGCATCAAGAAGCTCTTCGCAGGCCAATTGGGCTGGAGGTGGATCCGGACACACTTATAAGTCCCAGTGATTCTCCGTTTGAAAAGAAGATCAGCTTCATCGGTTTCTTGCAGGTTCTCTATTTCCGCGGTGGTGTACTAAATATTTCTCTTCTCGAACTGCAAGGACCTATAGCAGTCATCTACACGAATGGACTGAATCCGCTTGGGATTTGGACCCATGGTTATTGGTCATTGCAGCGGGCAGCGGAGATGTTGCCGATCGACTACGAACCGGAGTAGGCGCTTTCCGGGCCTTCGGTGCGAAACTTGGGGGCATTCTCTATCGGCCTGACACCAGTCAAGGAGTTTGGTCAAATCACAGCAAGTTTTCGCCTCTTTTCGCATCTTACCTCTTGTAAATACAGTTGTTGCCACCCGCTCCGCAATCCAAATGCATTTTCCTGCAGATAAAGAGCTGCTGAACCAGATCCGTTCCGGCAATGAACACGCCTTTACGGATCTGTATAACAAGCATCGGCGAAGACTGCTGGCATATTGTTTTCGACTGCTGCAGGACCGGATTGCGGCCGAGGACGTGGTGCAAGTGGCATTTCAGAAGGCATATGAATCTCTCAGCTCACTCGACAAGCCCGACCTCTTCTTCTACTGGCTGTATAGCATTGCACGAAATGAAGTCTATGGTGTGATTCGCAGAACGAGAAAGAACGGCACGATTTCTTCTATCGATGACGAGAAGGACATCTGGGACGAAGAGACTCCGCTCGAGCTCGTGGTCAAAACTGAGTTAGCCGAACTTGTGCAACATCATCTCAATCATTTGAAAGTGGAGTATCGCGAGGTCTTGATTTTGCGGCAGTATGACAAACTCTCATATGCGGAGATTGCAGCCATTACGGGAGACACGATGAGCTCGGTTGAATCAAGGCTCTTTAAGGCACGAAAGGCATTAGCGAAGAAGCTCGCGCCGTATTTTATGGAGAAGGAAAAACCATGAACTGCAGGGATTACCAACATATGATCAGCAGACTTGTCGATCTCGAGTTGAAGGCAACGGCGAGCGCTGAGCTGTTTGAGCATCTCGGAAAGTGTGCACAGTGCCGGGAGTTTTTTGACAACCTGATGAGGCTGAATCTTGAACTTGACAACGCGCAAGCGCCAGTTGCACTGGAAAGAGAAATCGGCGATCAACTGTCGGAAAAGCTTGGCAAAAAACGGGAGTTGCAGGTCATACGGACGGCCCAAATCAGATTTGACCGGTGGAGAACAGCAGCCCTGCTCGCACTGATGGTGCTCATCACTGGCTTGTTTTGGTCCATGACTCTCCCGATGCAGAGCGAAGATCGCTTTGGAGTTCCACGAGAGACTCCACAAACTGAAATGCCAAATTATCAACCCTGAGGTACCACCATGAGTACGACGAAAAGACGCTCACCACGGACGGTTGCATTGTACTTCGCCCTGGCGCTCATATTTGCCTCCCTAGCAATACTTGCGAGCCGTTTGCCGAGTCTGCAGTGGGTCTTTTGGCTGTTGACTGCATTATCGGTTTTCTGTCTGGCTCCGCTCTTCGATGCTTTTCTGTATCAACTCCACCTCAGAAAATCGCTTCCACGATTCATTGATGGATTATTTGACGACGGTATCGCAACGAAAACGAATAGTGTTTTCATGAGAATGGGATTGCATGCGAGAAGCCTTGGTGGGAGAATCACAGTTGGGGGCCTTGCTGTATTTGCGTCGATATTTCTTCTATCGAAGACGGGCGCCTTCAAAGAGATGCAGGTGGACAGCTACTTATACGAGAATGTTTCAAGGAGCATTGGGAAGAAAGAGTCTGCAGCCACTAAAGGTATCGCCGCGAGCTTGGTGCTCGACCAACCGGAAAGGGATGAAACAGAGTACTTGCAGGATTGCCTGACGATCGTGAAGGATTTGAAAAACATCGGCGCGAAAGCTGTGCTGGTTGATTTTCGCCGCAAAGGGAAACCGGGGAATATTGACTTGCTGAAAAAGATCGAGCAGACCGGAATTGCTGTATTTGGGTTATCACAATGGACCAACTTTCGATTTGCTGAGGCCTCTGGGGAAATAGTCTTCTCAAAAGCATCTATAACGATGCAACCGTACGAAGTGCAACAGGATCCGTTCTTATTGCGCATAAGGCCGGAGGGCATTCGTCAATTCAGCGGCGATCTCCCAATGGATGCGACGTTGGAGTTACTTCGGAAGTACCACAACTACCCTATTGATCTGGAAGTGACCCGCCGTCGAGCCGAGGCAATATTCGGAGACTACAGAATACCTGTGGGGTCCGACGGCTGGATGTATGTGCGACAATCACAAATTCCATGGGTAGAACGGCCACCGGCATTTGCGTATCGAACGAGAAATAATGACTCAGTCGAGTACAGACGTCTGCTTGGGTATCTGTTTACACGCGAAGACTTGAAGGACACATATGGAGGCAAGATCGTGTTTCTGGAGCGGGCTGAACGCTCAGCGCCCCAATACACATATTTCGTGGCCGCCTCATATGTGTGTGCTCTCCAGGCCATCACGGAGGGCCGCGTCATATCGAGGTCTGAGACCTTGCATGTGTGGTTGACACTCGTCTGCATTCTCCTGGCTGGTCTCACGGCGTTCAAACTGCGGCCATTGCCCTCGATGTTGACGATCTTTGCACTTGGATTTGTAACGCTTCTGGCCTGCTGGCTCCTGTACGACCGATTCTACATTCTTGTTGATGTGATCTACCCACTTTTGGCTGTGGGTATGTCGATGTTCGTTTTTCCTGCGATCACTGTTGCTCAGAAGATGGAAGAAGATGAAGAGGCATCATGATGACCCTGCAAAGGTCCCGACCTATGGATTGTTTGGCAGGATGAGGTGAGCGTTACTCGGTGTTTTGCTTCAGTGCGGCTTCGACTTCGTCGAAGATCACTTGTTCTACCCCATCGCTGTTTGTCAGTACTTCGGAATTTGTGAACCGGAGAACTTCCAAGCCGTCGCTCCGCAAATCGGTATCTCGTATCTTGTCCCGCCGTTTTCCCTCAGCGGTGAAGTGCTGAGCCCCATCCACCTCAACAACAAACTTGGTCTTCACACAGTAGAAATCCAAAATATATAGGTCGTAAGGTACCTGCCTTCTGAACTTGACTCCGAGCCTGTTGTTGCGAAGCAGTGACCAGAGTTTTCGCTCGGCGTCGGTCATGTCCCGGCGCAGTTTTCGGGACTTTGAGATCAATGATCTTGTGTATCGAGGCAGGTGTTTTTGCATGGAGCTCCCGGGCGCGAGGAATTGGATGCCAGTAAACCTCACCCTGTGAGGTTGTCTAAAAAGTACGACGTGAAGCGCGACTTTTCGTTTATCTGTACGTTTAGTGACTGATTGATGGAGACTCTTTCATATTGAGAGACAGCCAGATGACCTCTGAGACTCTTTTTGGTGAGATGCCGCCCACACC
>JBGPAN010000095.1:0-10518 GCA_041480785.1 Bacteroidota bacterium
GGATTCATGGCTTACTTTTTCACCAGGAACATATCTAAGCTGAGACGCTGGGCGGAAAGTACAAAAGGATAACGATGAACTGGAAACTGATTTTTCAGCTTTCGCTCTTTGGATTGGCTATGGCCCTCGCAACAATATCTCTGATATCGAGTGCCATCGAACCAATCTTCTGGCTATTGATCTTCGTAGCCTGCGCGTTTCTGATTGCTAAGAAAGCTCCGGGGAAGTACTTTCTTCACGGCTTCCTCGTCAGCCTGGTCAATTGCGTATGGATTACGGCGGCGCATGTGGCATTTTACAGCACGTACTTGGCAAACCATCCGGAAATGGCAGAGATGAATGCCAAAATGCCCCTGTCAGATCATCCTCAATTAATGATGTTATTGACGGGGCCAGTTATCGGCGCTGTCTCAGGACTCATTCTTGGTCTTTTCTCATTCATCGCTGGCAAGCTGGTGAAGAAGAGCCCGTAGATTTTTTTTAACCAGCAAAGGAAAACCCTAACGGCATTGAAGTATAGAGAAGTTTCCCAGATTCTTGAAGACAAACAACGCACGTTTGATACTTTGAAACGCGCGGCTTTGTCTCTTTCCGTTCCTCAATCAGGTTACAGGGTCACCGAAGGGCAATGGACCATCGAGGAGATCTTGGAACACCTGGTGTTGGTCGAGTCTCGCCTTCTGAGGTTGATCAACGTCTCTACGCACAAACTGGAGAAATCCGGAGCACCTTCTTCGGCGGCAACCGGATTGAATATTGAAATCCCTGACGGAACGGAGAGAAATGACTCTTTCAAGGTCAAGACGAAAAAAGAGTACGAACCAACTGGAACATCATCGATAGTCGATTCCATCACAAAGCTCCAGACCATTCACGATAATTTGTGTGCACTTCGACCGCGTCTCGAGCGCATCGATCTGAACGCTGTTTCGTATGACCATTGGTTCCTGGGCTCACTGACACTTGGCCAATGGCTTGCGTTCATCGGGATCCATGAGCAACGGCATCTCGGCCAGATCCGGTCCATTCTCGCTTCTGCGACATTTCCAAAGCAATAGTCTCCGCCGCAAGATGATCCCATCGAGCTGGCTTTCGCCGGCTTGCGTTTTTTTCTCCCTTTACCTACCTTGACAGCAAATTCTCATCGCTTCACCGTGCAAATCTTCCCCCCTTCCGCTGAGGTCCTATGGCTGCAATTTCCAAAGAACAGCCCTCCCCGATGAATACTTTCGCAGAGAGAAAACAGTGAAACACGCGCTTGTCCTCTACAACAGCAAGACGGGCACCACCGAGCGATTTGCCGGAGAGATCGGAGATTTTCTCTCCCGCGAGGGAGTTAGTGCGAAAGTCGTATCCATATTCAAGTTCGATCCACAGGACCTTGCTCGTGCCGACATCGTGCTGCTTGGGTGCTGGACGAGCGGTTTGATGATCGTCCTTCAACATCCGGAGCGGACGTGGGTCGAATTTGCTAAAACACTCCCAAACCTTCACGGAAAGAAGATCGTCTTGTTCACAACGTATACACTAGCGACCGGGAGCATGTTTAGCGGAATGAAGAAGCACCTGAGGTGCGACGCAGAAGATATGATTTTGGAACTGAAATCGCGCGACGGACGTTTGGTCACCATGCAAAGAACCGACCTCACCAAAATTATTATGGAGATCCCATGAAAACCGCGACGATCATTGCTTTACTACTCGTACCACCTCTCATCTTCACTTCATGCTCCACGCAGAAGAGCATTCCGCAGTACGGTATTGAGCAGTTCTACAAGAACAAACAGATCGGAGGGGGAAGATTTTCTCCAGATGGCACGCGCCTGCTCGTCAGCAGCAACGAATCCGGAATCTACAACGTGTACCAAATTGCCGTAGCGACGGGAGAGCAAAAGCAATTGACCAAATCGATTGTCGAGTCTTTTTTCGCAGTCGACTACGTTCCGTCTACTGGAGACCTCATCTATAGCGCGGACAAAGGAGGGAATGAGAATGACCACCTTTATTTGCTCTTGCCGGACGGGACGAGCAAAGACCTGACCCCCGGGGACAAGGAAAAAGCCATATTCTCCGGATGGTCAATTGACAAGAAAGCCTTCTACTATCTCTCGAACAAACGCAATCCGAAGTTCTTTGATCTCTATCGGATGGAGGTCGGCACGTGGAAAGAAAAAGATGCTGTATAAGAACGATAAGGGATTTGATGTCAGCGGAATTTCCTGGGACGAGAAAGCCATAGCGTTGAGTCAAAGTATCACAAGCAGCGAGAACAAGCTCTTCCTCTTTGCGCCCTCAACGCAGAAAGTGACAGAGATTTCTGACCCGAAAAGTCCTGGTAACTATGGGGCATCTGATTTCACAAAGGACAACGCTTCATTCTATTATGTCACAGACGTGGGAAAAGAGTTCCAGTATCTTGTTCGCTATGACCTCATCAGCGGCGAACACAAGACGGTCTATGAGACAGATTGGGATGTGATGTACAGCTACAACTCCGAACATGAGAAATACCGTGTGATTGCAGTCAACACGGACGGCAAGAACACTCTCAAGATCATAGACAACAAGTCAGGCACAGATGTCGTCTTTCCTCAAGTTCCAGATGGCGACGTGTCTTCAGTTTCCATTTCCCAGGACGAGAAACTCATGCGAATGACCGTTGGAACATCGAAAGCTCCGGGAAATATCTACACCTATGACTTCGAGACGAAGAACCTGAAAAGGTTGACGAACACCTTGAATCCCCAGATCAACCCAGAGGTCCTCGTAACTGCGGAGGTCGTCCGGTTCCCTTCGTTTGACAGCCTTCAGATCCCTGCAATCTACTACAAGCCTCTAGCCGCCACAGCTGCTCACAAGGCTCCAGGACTTGTCTGGGTCCATGGAGGCCCAGGAGGTCAATCAAGAGTTGGCTATTTTGCACTCATCCAGTTTCTCGTCAACCATGGATACGCGGTCCTCGAGGTGAACAATCGTGGGAGCAGCGGCTACGGAAAGTCATTCTTCAAGATGGACGACCGAAACCATGGTGACAAGGACCTGAGGGACTGCATCTACGGGAAGAAATACCTCCAGGGGCTCGACTACGTCGACAAGGACAACATCGGCATCATCGGTGGCTCGTATGGTGGATTCATGACGATGGCGGCAATGACACTCCATCCCGATGAGTTCTCGGTAGGCGTAGACCTTTTCGGTATCACGAATTGGCTGCGCACTCTCAAATCCATCCCTGCTTATTGGGAAGCGGGCCGGAAAGCACTGTATGCCGAATTGGGCGACCCGTTCACCGCAGACTCCGTAAGGCTCCGGAGCATCTCTCCGCTTTTCAATGCTGACAAGATCAAGCATCCTATCATGGTATTACAGGGACAGAATGATCCGCGCGTTTTGAAAGTCGAATCAGACGAGATCGTCGAGGCAGCAAAGAAGAACAATGTTCCTGTCGAATACGTCGTATTTCCGGATGAAGGACATGGTTTTGTGAAGAAAGAAAACGAAATCAAGGGGTACGGGGACATACTCGTCTTTCTGGATAAGCACCTGAAAAACAAGAAGCTGACACAGTAATCCGTTGAACAGCCGTAGCATTGTCCGACGATTCAGGAAACACGGAGGACCTATGAGAGCACAATTTCTCTATTGCCTTGTTTTGGCGGGAGCGATGTGCCTTTGCGTCGGATGCGCTGCCATTGAGAAAGGTACACACGAAGAAGTGGACTTTGCTTCCGAGCCCACCAAAGCCGACGTCTACGTGAACGGTGAGTTGTTAGGGACTACACCAGTCACACTGAAGCTCGAATCGAAAGAAACCTACCGGATAGAATTCAAGAAGAAGGGATTCGGCACAAAAAAGTATACGATTACGAATCACGTGAACACTAAGTGGATCGTGTTTGACGTCATCCTCGGAGTCGCACCGGTTCTTGTTGATGCATTCACAGGTGCATGGTACGAACTGGATCAGGACTACATCAAAGCATATCTCGAAAAGGAATAATGACATAAGAACGATGTCGAGACCCCTGCTCGTCTTCGAAGATATCTCCACCACACCCCGTCGCCGGTTGTTCGGGTTTCTCGGCGTCGAGGTGATGGCAACACCCTATGCGTGGTTCAGTGTGCCCTTCTTCTGCATCCTGGGTGTTCTAATTGCATTTGGCCAACGCCCGGAAGACGTCGGACTTCGGACTGTTATGGTCGGACTCGTGTACGGATTGCTCCTGTATTTTACGAACGTACTGCACAGCCTGGGGCATATCCTTGCAGCGAAGAAGATCGTCGCGCCGATGGAGGTTCTGCTGCTGACGGGGACGAGAGATGTTACGCTCTATCGGAAGGGGGACCCCGAACCTTCAAAATGGATGTTCATAGGACGTTCTCTTGGTGGACCCGTTGCCAACATGCTCGCCGGTTTCATAGCTCTTGGCATCTGGTATCTTTTCGTGGACGCGTGGTTGCTCTCTTTTTGCGTATTCAATTTCGCGATCGCTGTATGGACACTGTGTCCTGTGCCATCGATGGATGGCTGGGTGATTTGGGGTGAGCTCTTCGGGTTCCGAAAACATTGAGCCAACATCAATCAAGAGCTTTTCGATGCGAGAACACTGTATTCCACTATTCTTCCGAATTGAGAGAAAGCGGTCTAACGTATTCCGAGGAATATGAACGCGGTAGACAAGCTCAAGACATTGAGGGGGAAGTAGCACTGGCCTCATCATTCACCACCTTCTAAGAGGGATGAGTCATGAACCTATCCGTCGACCTTGATCAGACTATGTCCGTCTTCGGGGCTTACAACCTCGCAATCTGGCCAATGCAGGTGTTTGCTTATCTGGCAGGCCTTGTTGCGTTGTACTCTGCCTCCAAGCAGACCAGCTTCTCTAACAACATTGCCTCCGGGATTCTCTCGTTCTTCTGGATGTGGACTGGTCTTGTCTTCTGCATTTTCTTTTGGGCACCCACCTATCCCGCCGCATATGCATTTGGCGCATTGTTTATTGCACAAGGGGTGGTGTTCCTGCTGCAATCATTCAAGCCAAGTCTGTCGTTTAGAGCCCGACGCAATCAGTTCACCCTGACAGGTAGTCTCTTCATTGCCTATGCGATGGTGGGCTATCCTCTTCTTGGATACTTCCTTGGACATGTGTATCCTCGATCGCTGCCATTCGGACTTGTCCCTTGCCCCACCGCGGTGTTTACCATGGGCCTCCTTATGCTGACGGACAAGAATGTACCAAGGAATGTTCTCGTCATTCCTGTGATTTGGTCGATTTGCGCAGTAGTCCCCGTCGTCAGCGGTATTTACGAAGATGCGGGGCTCATCCTCGCAGGAGCAATCTGCATTCCGATGCTCTTACGGAGAAACAGCCAGAAGCTTGACATTGGGTCTCACAAGTAGCCTCATCATTTCCAGTGTACAATCAGAAAGGACTTGACGATGAAAGTCAGCACCTTATCCGCGACGCTTTGCATCTTCATCTGCGTCCTCATGTTTGCAGCTCCAGCGCAACAGCAATCTTCGACACAGAGACAGGATCCCCCGCCGATCTCCGTGGAGAAAATCAAGGGCAACATCTTTCAGGTCAAAGGCGGGTCGGGAGCTAACACGGGCTTCTTCGTCGCCGACAAGGAAGTTGTCGTTATCGACGCGAAAATGACCGAGGAAGCAGCGAAACAAATGATTGATGAGATCAAGAAGGTCACTCCAAATCCGGTCACCAAGATCATCCTGACGCATAGCGATGGAGACCATGTGAACGGCCTCGTGGGCTTTCCGACTGGGCTCGATATCATCTCGCACGACAATACCCGAGACCACATGGTGAAAGCGTTTGAATCTGATCAGCAGCTGGCGCATCTCCCGACGATCACCTTCCCGGACAAACTGAGCCTCCACTTTGGCAGCGGTAAGAAGAGTGCCAGAGTCGATCTTCTGTACTTTGGACCCGCTCACACAAACGGCGACGTCGTAGTGTTCTTCCCGGAGGAAAAGGTGGCCTTCATTGGTGACCTGTTGTTCCTCGGGAGAGATCCTCTCATCCATCGAGCCAAGAATGGAACATCCTTCGGTCTCGTGAAGGTGCTGAAATCGCTGTTGACCCTGGATGCTGAGACTTATGCCAGCGGCCATAATGACCTGACAACAAAGAAGCAGATCCAGGAATTTCTTCAGAGCGTCACAGACAAGCAGGCCAAGATTCAAACGATGGTCAGCAACGGAAAGTCACTTGAAGATGTGAAGAAAGCCTTCAATATTGAGACTCCGGCAGGTGGATCTCGATGGCCAAGCCTTGTTGAGGTGATCTATCTTGATATCACCGAGAAAAAACAATGATCGATCGAGGAGTGATTCATGAACGCAAAAATACTGATTCTTGTGTTGGTGCTTTTGACGTCCGCATTGTTCGCGGGCTGCACACCCGGCAGCGGCCGCTATGATGCCAACTCGCCTGCTGGATTCCTTTCGGGGGTCTGGCATGGATGGATTGCCCCTGTGAGCCTGGTCATCGGACTCTTCGACAATTCGACGCGGATCTATGAACAGAACAACACTGGTTGGTTCTACGATCTCGGATACTACATTGCCATCATCGGTGGATTTGGCGGCATCTCTCTCACACGCAACAAACTAAAGCGCAAGGAAGTCCACTAGGTGTACGTCGAAACCAGATCATCGTAGACCCTTCTATGCATCGACGAAATGAGACTTCCGCGGGATTGCTGATTCTTCTTTGTGTGCTTCTCGTGCTCATCGGAGCATGCAAAGACGCCAAACGAAGCGTATCGCAAGGGAACACTGGGAATGCGCCACAGTCAGAGCTGGGATCCCGATACTCGTTCCAAGCACATCTGTCGCGAGGCAATCATGCCTTCGATGTCTACACGGAAGGCCACGGCTCTTTTAGAGCAATGACCATCGTACATACGGAGAACGGACAATCGGACACTTTGAAAGAGGAGAGCGATGGCGCCGTCGTGAATGCGGAGTGCGCTGATCTGGACAGAGATTCCATCCCCGAGATCTACGTCTTTGCGCAATCTGCAGGAAGTGGATCGTACGCGAATCTGTATGGGTTCCAATTCGACCAACGAGGCAGGCAGTCGATTCTCCTTCCGGAACTCGACAAGCGACAGTCGGCTGGATATCTCGGCCACGACACGCTCTGGGTTCAAGACAGCATTCTCGTTCGAATGTTCCCGGTGTACACTGAGGGAGACTTCAACACTTTGGCATCCGGTGGAACCAGAACACTTGAGTATGTACTCCAACGGGATCGAACAGGAGCACCGTACCTCGAGTGTATCCGCATCATGAATAGTCAGTAGATTGATGCTACGACAAATCACGTGATTTGCGAAATCACGAATGCGATTTGCCACTATGAGCCTGCTGAAAAAAGCCCGTCATCGACTTAAGTCGACGCCTTTGAAAACGCGAAACCCTTCGGGTTTTGTAGAAATTGAGCCGTCCGATTTATCGGATGGCGCCCGAACACCGTTTTTCATCAATCTGCTAGGGCTACTTTGCCGCTATCCCAAGATCCCCAATCGTCGAGGATATCTAAATGGATGAAAATGATTTCCGTTATCTCGAACAAAACTGGAAACTCATTCCTCTGCCAGCTCTCGCCGAGAAGTTCTCTCTTTCTCTGACCGACCTGACATCACTGCTTCGCAAGCGCGGCATTGCCACTGAGATTCAGCCGTTTGAACTTGAGTACATCGACGAGAACTTGGACAAGATGCCCGCTAGTGAGATCCAAGAAAAGCTCTCCCTTAGCTCGACCCAACTGTCACAAATCGTGGGAAGACTTGGCCGAACCCGGCGCATATCCTCTGCCGAAATGACTTTACCGATCGCCATTGCGCGGACAAGGTGGCTTGTCGAAGAAGAACTCCATTTGCCTGTAGACGATTTTTTGCCACGCACCATTACTCATTGGCATTTCACACAGAATGACCTGTATGGATGTATCCACTTCGCCGAAAACACCAAGAAAAGGGATTCGCTTTATCGAAGTTTCCCATCAGTCGCTTTCCTAGTTTGCCAAGCCTATCCTCACCGCTTCAGGCCATTTCAATTCAGGCATGCGAAAACGAACGACTACTTCAAGGGGCCTAACGGCAGAAAGAACCTCATTAACGCAGCACGCTGGGTTATCGAGAAGAAGATGGGCCATAAGCCGGAGATGCTTCCTTTAATCAGCCGCAACAAATATTTCCTCCGCTCCTCAGATCTTCAGTTCTACGGCGTTGGAAGCCGCTGGTTAATGAACCACTTTCCATCGCACGAGGACTTCGTCGCTGCCATTTTGAAAGAATACAAAGTGTCACCGGCGGATACCAAAGGCACTACCACAAATCTTCGACAATTGCTCACAGCAGCCGGCCGCCCGCCTCTGAAATGTGAAATGCCCGAATGCTACTATGATGACGAATATCAATTAGACATCCACCACATCATCCCCAAGTCAGCGAGGAATCAAAGCAGTGTTGACATTCACGATTGTCGAAATCTCATTGCACTGTGCCCGAACCATCACCGAATTGCATCAAGGTTCGATTGGAAACAACTCGATCTTAGCCGGCCAGATACCTGGAGCGACAGTGTTGTGGGCTTTGTCTGCAATCGGAATATTGAATCAGCAAATTCTCCATGAACCCCTTTACGTCTACGGAAGCGCATCGCAGGGGCACACACTCTATCAAAAGGCAGTCGGACAGAAAACCTACCTGGAATTGACCGGCGGACACAAGAGTGCGATCAAATACAGGGACAAGGTTGTCGGCGTAATCTCAGAGTTCCTGGCACGCATCGGCCACTCGTGATTCCCTCAACGACGATCAGATAGGAGTGTTCAACCAGATGTCTTCGGACGAATTGAACAAGAAACGAGCGGACCATGAACAACCAGCCGCCACCGGCGAACGCGGCTGGCGCTATCATCACCTCGGCGTGCCGACCGAGACTCCGAGGCCAAACGAGAGATATCTCGAGAAATTCAGACTGTACGTTTCCGGGTTCGATGCGAGTCCCTACGGCATCGAGTGGATGAGGTTCGAATCCGACAGCCCGATCTCTGATCTCATCAAGACTGTTCCACACATCGCCTTCGAGGTTGACGATCTCGAGGCAGCCCTTAAGGGCAAAGAGATCCTTACACCGCCTAATTCCCCTTCTGACGGTGTCCGGGTGGCAATGATCATTCACAACGGTGCCCCCATTGAGCTGATTCAATTTCGGAAAAAATGAAAGGAGCAAGCGTTGGAGAAGAAGATTGTTCTCATTACAGGCTGCTCTTCAGGCATCGGCAAAGCTCTTAGCATCGCCTTTCATGAAAAGGGATATCGCGTCATTGCAACGGCCAGGCGCCTCGAGTCGATCGACGATTTGAAAACGAAAGGAGTCGCCGTCGAACGGCTCGACGTCACAAGCCAGGACGACATTGAGCGGGTGGTACGGACGGTGCTCGAACGTGAACGGCGGATCGATATTCTTGTGAACAATGCCGGATTCGGCCTCATCGCTCCTCTCTTGGATGTTTCCCTGGAGGAGCTACAGAATCAGTTCCGTACAAACGTCTTCGGTCCCGTTCAGCTCATCCGCGCCGTTGCTCCGGCTATGCGAGAAAACAAGAGTGGCACAATCGTCAACATCGGGAGCATTTCGGGGATCGTCACCACCCCCTTTGCAGGAGCGTACTGCGCCTCGAAAGCTGCAATGAATTCGCTTTCCGACGCTCTCCGTCTCGAGCTTGCGCCCTTCGGTATTCGGGTCGTCTGTGTACAACCCGGGGGCATAGAATCGAACTTTGGCAACTCCTCCAGCGCGGGTGTTCAGAGGGTGATGAAGCCGGAGTCGTGGTATACTTCCATCAGAGAGTACATCGACAAACGGGCACAAGAGTCGCAATCGAGCCCGATGCCGGCCGAAGAGCTGGCAAAAAAGATCGTCTCGATTGTTGCATCCAAGAATCCGCCGGCGATTGTTCGGTTAGGGACCAGGAGCTTCATGCTGCCGTTCCTGAAGACTGCCCTTCCAACGGCTGTCCTGGACACGATGTTCAGAAAACGTTTCGGCCTTCACAAGATATCGAGCATTGCATAATCAACGAAGTCCCATCATTTCACATTTTCAGAGGAGGTTCTATGAGAGGTCTCAGAGGAGTTTTTCTGTTGCTGCCGATCTTCTTCCTTGCCGCGTTCTTCGCTGCGTCGGCGTATGCACAGCAGACACTCAAACCGAGCGATCCCATTCCAATCGATCCTGCCATCACGTACGGCAAGTTCGAGAACGGGCTCCAGTACTATATAAAGGCCAACAAGAAGCCGGAAAAACGTGCCGAATTGCGGCTCGTCGTCAAAGCGGGGTCGGTTCTCGAAGACGACGATCAGCAGGGGCTCGCGCATTTCGTCGAGCATATGGCGTTCAACGGCACCGAGCATTTTCCGAAGCAGGCGGTCGTGCAGATGCTCGAATCGCTCGGCATGCGGTTCGGCGCCGACATCAACGCC